>JAFWLX010000285.1 GCA_017510875.1 Atopobiaceae bacterium
AATGCTGCCATAGAGCGAGGAGTAGCTGGAGTAGTTGTCCACATAAATGCGAAAGCCAAACGAGAGGACGCCGCACGCCAGCACCGCAAACACAGCTCCCGGCAACTGATTGGCAATCTTCCTCTTTCCAACAGGAAGAAACGTATAGCCCAATACAAGTACCACCGTGCTAAGTATCATTACTAACGCTGAGTTTGCCACAAGCGTGAGCGTAGTAGGTTGTACTGCCAATTGTCGGAAAACTCTTCCAACAGCGCGCGAGCTTTTGCCCACAAGTCCTTCAATGCCCTCTCCAATCGTTGGGAGCATGCGCATATGAAGGCATCATGCTAGCATTGATATCGCAAGTAGCACCAGCGGAACACCGGGGAAAGCGTTCCGCATTGCAGAGCCGCAAGCAAGGGAACGTATGAAAGTACCAACCGTCATACAGATGCAGCGAGCTGACAATGCGGCGGCCACGCTGTGCACCATACTGGGCTATTACGGTCGGCACGTATCGGTGGACGAGGTGCGAGCCATCTGTCCCTCCTCGCGCAACGGAACCACCCCCCAACAGCTTGTGGAAGCAGCAGCAGCCTACGGACTTGAGGCCACCGTCCACCAAGGCAGCGTAGATGAGCTGTGCCGCCAGGATATGCCTGTGGTTGCACGGTGGAAGAGCAGCGCCTACGTGGTGATAAAAGGCTTCAAACGCAACCGCGTGCAGCTGTCCGACTCGGCCAGCGGCGAGTACGATCTAACCCAAGAGAAGTTTGAGAGCGCCTATAAAAACGTCTTCATCACGTGCAGGCCGAGCCCCAGCTTTAAGAAAGGTGGTCATACCGAAAGCCTTGCCCAGCTGATAAACCGTCGTTTGGGCAGCGTGAAGTATGATCTGCACAAACTATTTGTCATCAACCTGCTGGCAGTTTTGCTCAACCTCGCCTACATCGAGGGCGTTCGCCGGCTGCTTGAAGAAAACAGCTTTGCCGGTAAGCCCACGTGGACCATTGCGGCTGCCCTGCTTGCAGAATTGGTGATACTGCTTCTTTACACAGCGCTTGCCATGCGCAAGACGCTTTTGGTAAACGACACCGGCAGACGCTCGGCGGCAAAGTCGGGTGCACAGTTGTTCAAGCGTCTTCTACGGTTGCCCATCTCGTTCTTTGACCAGATCAGCGCCGGCGAAGTCATGCAACGCATGGACAACAACACCACGCTTGACCGATCGCTCATGCTCACGCTGGTTCCGCGGCTCATCGACCTCATAACGGCCATCATGTACCTGGCGCTCATGTTCTCGTACAACCGCTATATCGCGCTGGCATGTCTGGCGGTTGAGGTTGCCTACCTAGTGGCAACGCGCCTGCATCAAAACGCCATCACCCTGCAGGCACGCAGCATGATAACCAGCTCGGGACGCCTTTCTTCCTCGATTCTCAACGGCATGAGCACCATCGAGACCATCAAATCGGGCGGCACCGAGAACGTGTTCTTCAACCTGTGGAAACGATCGCAGGTTGACTTCCAAGACAGCAGCTACCAAAACCTGAGGACCCGCCAGACAACTCAGCTCATAAGTGGCGCGCACACCACGCTGTCAACTGCGGCGTTGCTGTTTGTGAGTGCGCACTTCATGATGCTGGGCCAGTTTGACTCGGCGACCATGGCCGCCATGCAACTGATGGTAAACCGCATGAGCAACTCGCTCTCCAACTGCCTGAACACGCTCAACAGCCTGCAGACCACACGCACCAACATCGAACGCCTTGAGGACCTAAACCGCAGAGCTACCGTAGACGAGATTCCCCTTCCCGAGGGCAGCGAGGCAGACAAACTGCGCGGTGATCTGGTAGTTGACCATGTGACGTTTAGCTACAACCCCGGCGACCAGCCAGCCTTAGAAGACGTATCGCTTACCGTACACCCAGGTGAGATGTACGCGATTGTGGGCAAGACTGGGTGCGGCAAGTCGACGCTGCTCAAGTTGATAGCCGATCTTTACGCACCCACCGCCGGTGAGATACGCTACGGCAACCAGCTGCGCAACCAGATTCCCGACGTGGTGTTTAGGTCGTCGGTGGTTACGGTTGACCAGGAAGTGGTGATGTTTGAGGACACGATTCGCGCCAACCTTAAGATGTGGGACGACACCATTGAAGACTATGCCATGATTCTGGCCACGCGTGACGCCCAGATACACCAGCGCATCATCCAGGAGCCTGACAAATACAGCACTCTTATGCGCGAGAACGGCAAGGGTTTCTCGGGCGGCGAGCTGCAGCGTCTTGAGCTTGCCCGCGCATTGGAGAAGGAGCCATCGTTCTTGCTGCTTGACGAGTTTACCAGCGCGCTTGACGCACTGACCGAGGAGAAGGTGATGCAAGCCATACGTGATGCGGGCATGACCTGCGTGATTGTGGCGCACCGTCTATCTACCGTGCGCGACGCCGATCAGATTGTTGTTTTGGACAAGGGCCGCATTGTCGAGCAGGGCACCCACGACGAGCTCATGTCAGCCAAAGGCCTATACCAAAGCCTGGTCTCGGTAGGGTAGGTGCATCATGAGCCTTGTCTCCGAACAACTCAAGCGGCGCGAAGCCCGCGATATTTCCCTCGAACGTACCGCCGACGAGGCCCTTGAGGAGAATATCAGCTCGTCTCATCGCGCCGACGATTCATCGGATACCCTGCGCCTGCTGCTACATTGGATGGGCTTGGAAGCATACGTTGACGAGAGGCAGGGCATTGCAGACATAGACGAGCTTCTGGCATCCACCCTCTCGCCGATGGGCATCATGTACGCCCAGGTGAGCATGGCAGACGACGAGTGGCGCACAAGCGGCGAGTTTGCACTTGCCCAGCTTGAGAGCGGGGCCTATATTGCCTGCAAGCCCAACCTGCTTGGTTACGCATACTTCTGCCCCAGCACGGGCGATGGCGGCCAACTGAAAAAATCGGTTGCGCTGCGCGACACCGGCTGGCTCATCTACCGACCTCTTCCGGAAGGGACGGACCAGCTTACCAAGTTTTTGGTCATGGTGCTGCGCATGCTAAGCCCGCGCGACGTCGTCCCCATTGTGCTGGCCTCATTTCTGGTGTATGTGCTGGGCCTGCTTGTTCCTGCCATCAACGATTTGGTCTTAAACCACCTGGTACCGCAGGGAATTGGCGCTTCTGGACTGCTGGCGATGGTTGCCATGGGCTACCTTGCCGCAGGCTTTGCCAAGGCGGCCGTGCAGACGGTCAAGGCTTTTGCGTTAGGGTCTCTACGGTTGCGCGTATCGGGTCAAGTGGAAGCGGCCATCATGGCACGGGCGCTCTTGTTGCCGCAGAGCTTCTTTGCAAGCACGTCCTCGGGCAGGGTTTCCAAACGGCTTTCTGCGGCACGCCAGATATCCGACCGCTTGCTTAACCTAGTGCTCAATTTGGGCCTGACCACTCTTTTTTCGCTCGGCTACATCCCGCAGATGCTCTCGTTTGGTCCGCTGCTTGTCATCCCTGCGTTACTTGTGCTGTTAATTAGATCCGCAGTAGCCGTATTGGCAGCGTTTACCGGCATGTGGATCGAGACATCTTCGACGGAGGCCAACACCGAGCAGTCAGGCTTCCTCTACTCGGCAATAAAGGGCATCCAGAAGATCAGGTCGATGGGCGCCGAACGTCGCGTGTATGCGCGGTGGGCCTCCATCTACCAGCGCGTGCTTAAATTCGATCTTGACCAGCCGGCCATTCTCAAGCTTGAGAACGAGATAACGACCTTCATCTCGAGCGCAGGCACGCTTGTGCTGGTGGCCATTGTGGTGGGCTCGGACATGTCGCGCAGCGACTACATTGCGTTCAGCTCTGCCTACGCGTTGGTGATAGCTGCCGTTAACGAGCTGCTTGACTCGATGAGCTCTCTGATGCTCATACGGCCTCTCATGAATCAGTTGCATAGCATTGTGACCGCACCAGCGGAGGTGTCACCAGACAAACCGTATATGCGTGTCGTATCCGGTGACGTCGGGCTTGACCATGTGAGCTTTACCTACCCAGGGGGACTGGGCGTCATTGACAACATATCGCTGCACATTAGACCTGGCGAGAAGGTTGCCATAGTCGGCGAGAGCGGCTGCGGCAAATCAACGCTGCTCAAACTGATGATGGGCGCCGAGAAGCCTACAAAGGGCGTCGTGTATGTGGACGGCAAGGATATATCGTCAATTGACATACGCTCGTTTAGGACGCATGTGGGCTCGGTGTACCAGTTCAGCCGGCTGATGCCGGGCACGGTCCGCGACAACATCTGCTTTACACCACATGCCGTAAGCGAGGAAGAGGCTTGGGACGCCGCCGAGAAGGCCTGCATCGCCGACGACTTACGTGCCATGTCACTGGGGCTGGACACCGAGATCTCGGAGTCAAACTCGTGTGGATTCTCGGGCGGACAGCGCCAGCGAATCTTGATCGCGCGTGCGTTTGCCACCAAGCCTGCCATCATGGTGCTTGACGAGGCTACGAGCGCGCTGGACAACGTAACACAGAAGGCAGTGCTCGACGCAGTCTATGCCGAGGAATGCACGGTACTCATGGTGGCGCATCGCCTCTCCACCGTAATGAACTGCAACCGCATCCTTGTAATGGAAGACGGACGCATTGCCGAACAGGGCACCTACGAC
This sequence comes from Atopobiaceae bacterium, assembly GCA_017510875.1. Taxonomy (GTDB): domain Bacteria; phylum Actinomycetota; class Coriobacteriia; order Coriobacteriales; family Atopobiaceae; genus UBA1367. The sequence goes on from JAFWLX010000285.1 coordinate 4,644, forward strand.
GAGCTGATGGCCGCAGGAGGCCAGTTTGCCCGCCTGGTGCGCAAGCAGGTGCTGTAGGAGCCTAGCTGTATGTGGCTTCATGGATCCCGTAGTCCGCATAGTCCAAGATGTCGTCCACATGCTCATCCAGCCTTTCTGCACAGTACGCACGAAGCCTCTGCGGGAGGCAGCGGTCCGAAGGCGTCAGGCGCTCGAATTCACTCTCCTATACCTGCGAGGGGCTGTCGAACAGCTTTCACTCTTCCATCTTTCTTCACTCGCTTATCACTCACTTATCGCCTATAATTCAGTCATAAGTGAGTGATTAATGACTGATAAATGAGTGAGCGTCACGAACTAGCTGAACGTCTCGACACGACCGGGATCATAGGCGATAGGAGTCGCTATGCAGGAGCAGGACCTTATACCCATCGTTAACAGGCTACGTGCCCAAGGAACAGATGATGAGTTCGTCGAGGTGAAGGCAAGTGCGAGCGAACTCCAAGGCAAAATCTGGCTCTCCGTCAGCGCCTTTGCGAACACAAATGGAGGCCTCATCATCCTCGGCCTCGACGAGAACGACAACTTCAGGCCTGTCAGGCGCTTTGCGATTGACAAGGTCCTAGACCAGTTCATCACCGGGATGGGTGACGGTGACCCCAGCGGCGCGCGGATGGCGCAGCCGCCCGCATACCACCCCCACAGATACACCTTCGAGGGGCACCCCGTCATCGCAATAGAGGTCGAGGAGCTCGAGGCTGACAAGAAGCCGTGCT
>JAFWLX010000286.1 GCA_017510875.1 Atopobiaceae bacterium
AAGGCAAACGGCTGGCCGTAGAACCCGTCCCTCCTGAACTTGACTGCCTTGATGATCATGCGAAACCCCTTCCCAACGTCTGTCATGCCACCTGCCATGGCAGGCTAAAGTCCAACGTTAAACAGCGGTTTGCCCAATCGGGCACGTGGAGCAAGGAACACAACCAAAAGGGTATCAGGAAGTTATAAGCCAGACGTTGAGACTTCGGCCAACAGGAATCAGACGCGGCGCAGCAAGCCCCGGCGAGACGATCCGCCGGGGCCGCCAACAAACACTATATTCAACGCTACTTCGTCTGGAACAGCCACTCCATGGCCGCGATGCTGCGATAGGCGTAGTCGAACGACGCCATATGGTATGACGCGCTTCCCATGCCGCCACCCGAGCCGGCACTGATGCTGCCCGATGCCCATGACACGAAGTTCGCGTTCTTGCTTTGGGAGAAGAGCTCGGTTGCCGCCGCGGAGAGCTCGTCTGGCGTCCAGGTTCCCTGCCACTGGGCGGAGGCGTACGGTACGGAGTCCTTGTCAAACATCGCTTTGACCTCACCCATACCAGTAAATGCGCGCTCGTCGTCCTCAGCAGCAAAGTACACAAAACGCTGCTTCTCGAGACCGGACAGCGTCGAGACGTCCCACTGCCCGTCGACGAACATGCAACCCGCATAGAAGCCAGGGTGCTGCGAGGCGAGTATGAGTGTGACCATACAGCCCATGGACTGTCCGGTGCCGTAGATACGACTGGAGTCCACGGCATACTTTGAGGAAACGGACTCGATGAGGCGCTTGGTGACCTCAATGTAGTCGGTAGTCACATAACCGTTGTGATCATCCAAGATCGTCTCCGAGTAGGTGGGCACGCACACAATGCACGGGTGCGCCGCCTGCCACTCATCGGTTGCCCAAACAAGCCCGCCCAGGCCCTGCGTGAGCGACCGCTCGGCATTTCCGGTCGCACAGGTGGAATCCGCGATAAAGACCACCATCGGATAACTGGCCGAAGCGTCATAGCCCTCGGGCAGGAACAGGTTATAGGTCACGGAGAGTCCAGTGCCAGAGTCGCTGTAGGTCTCTTGCTTGAACTTTGAGGGATACGTACCAACGAGCGCGCTCTCGTTCTCGGCAATGGTATTGGCCACGCTGCCAACGGGCTTTTCCGCGCTCGCAGACGCGCCGCTCACTCCCGTCTGTGCCGTAGCGGCCTGGCTTTCTGGCTTCTGCTCTTGGGTCGCCTGGCCCGACGGCTGCTGCCCACACGCCGCGAGGGACAAGCAAAGCATCACGCCACCAAGTAGCGCAACGACAGTCCTAGGCATCGTCTTCACTCCTTTGAGATATTGACCCTGGCATCGTCGGAACAGCTTGTTATAGCTGTTATTTGGCTTAACTATATTTTGTTGTCAATTTTAAATGCGCCGACAAATCGCCCAACGGCAGCCACACGAATGGCATACAAACAGCCACAGCGACGCACACCCGTGACAACCTTTAGTTGTGTTTCGGGGTGGAGTGCGGAAAAGTGTTTTCTTGGAATTTTATTCCAGCTCAATAGCTACCGCGACCAACCATTCGCAGGCCAGTTTGGGCGAGGCGGGACGGAGGATGTTGCCACTGAGTTGACGACACCCTACGTCTCCGTTGTCACGTGCCGCTCTGTTACTTCAGATTGGCATATGCCTCCGTAGCAAGTTTCACGAACTCGTCGTAATTGCCGTGCCAGTCTTTTACCATGGCGTTGAGGCTCGAAATCGCCTCCTCAAGCGTTTTGCCCTCCTTCTTGCACGAGAAGACCCAACCGGCAATCGTAAACTTGTCGGTTTGGGAGAGCGCGCCGCCAGCGACCCCCTCGAGAAGCTCCTCGGGGATTTCGACGCCTTCGGGGATTTTGACGCTATCAGGGATTACGACGCCTTTGCGCATGTTCTCCATCATGGTGATTGCTCCCTTTCATATACGGGTTTCTGCCTTCGCATAGTGATACGGTCTTCCGGCAAATGCGTCTCAAAGTTTTGGTTCCTAAGCATCAAAAGTACGACGCGAAGGTCAGCCTCCCCTACAACCGGACCTTCTCGCTCATGTTCTTCTCCTGTTACATTTGGTTGCTTTTTTGCTTGTGCGTGGACAACGCTCTGGAACCTCTCTCGTACTGAGCCGCTTGAGGGCGTATTACAACGAACAGCCAATATTTCGAGACGTTTGTGCTGCAATTCCCGTAGCATTAATACTGAATCTTAAATGACGGTCGTTGGATGTGGTAACCGTCGCGGAGAGAGCGTGCGCTTAGGGTTGCAATGCACGCGGCTGCGACGGTAACAGAGGGAGGACTACCATGGAGTCAAAGAAGATGCGGATCATGGGCATCCTACTTGGGCTGGCGATGGTCCTAAGTCTGATGCCGGGCCTTGCGCTTGCAGAAGGCGGCGAGCTACAGGCGGCCAGCAGCAAGCCACCGCAAGCCATTCAGGCGCCCGTCATGTCTGTTTTCACATCCGATACGGGGAAAAGCATCAACGCTAAGGTGGTCGAGGGCGGCGGTACGCTCAGCTACGCTGTCAAAAGCGGTAGCGAGAGCTGCATCGCCGTGAACGCATCAACCGGAGAACTCACGATCAAGGCCGCTCCGCCAGACAACGTAGCCTACGTCACTGCAACCGCAGCGGAAACCGATGCCTATGCGCAAACGTCCGTGGATGTGCCCGTAAGGATTTACAAACACTACGATTACGAAATCAGCTTGTGGACGGTGCAGTATGCGATCGGCAACAGATTCTTCGACTTGAGCTCACTGGATATTAAGCTGTTCGACAAGAGCGGCAAGGAAGTGGGGCGTGCCACCGTCGAGAACCCACGACAGGGCAGTAAGGTTGAGATACCCGCAAGCAATTTCGCAGATAGAGTTGAGATGACTGCGCATATTCAGCTTCCAAAGGGCGACCCCTTCACGCTCACCGGATCTGGCGGAATAGGCGGGAGCATCAATGTGTGGAATGGATCGAGGCATTCGGGAAGAAACTTCATCTGCAACTACGATATGAATGCGCCTGAGCCAGACTATACCGCCCCTGTCGCAAAGACCACTCTGACTGCCAATGGCACCAAGCAGACGCTAATCTATCCGGGAAGTGTGTCAGCCGGCGGACAGATGCAATATTGCCTTGGAACTGAGTCCGGACCGAATTCGAACGAGTGGTCGACAGGGGCTGGGTCTGCGAGAGCAGTTAATCCCGGCACGTACTACGTGTGGTGGAGAACCCATAACTATTATGATTTCCGCAGCGCTACTTACATCGGCCATGGACGTAGCGAGATGGCGCCGCAGCGCATTGAGGTAACAATCGACAAGGGCACCATCAGCCCAACCGTCGATATGGAGGGGTGGACCTACGGCGAGAGCCCCAAGGAACCCACCGTCACCGGCAACACCGGCAACGGCACGGTGACCTACGAATACAAGGTCAAGGGCGCAGGCGACGACACGTACACCACGACCAAGCCGACAGATGCGGGCGAGTATACCGTGCGGGCAACCATTGCCGACACCGAGTCGTACAGCGGAGGGACCGCCACCAAGGACTTCACCATCGCCAAGGGCGCGGCGTCCACTCAGGACGTTCGTGTTATGGGGGTCTTGTCTACCAGTGATGCAGACTCTGCCTGGGTGACCAGCATCGAGCAGCCTTTGGCGGGCATGATGCCCAGCGACGCGGGCACGCTGGCCTACGAGGCCGGC
>JAFWLX010000287.1 GCA_017510875.1 Atopobiaceae bacterium
AGGCTGATGAGGGTGATATTTTTATGGGCGGCCAAAAGGTGAATATCACCAGCCCAACCGACGCAATCAAGCATGGCATTGGTATGGTTCACCAGCACTTTATGCTGGTAGAAAACTTCACCGTGACCGAGAACATCATTTTGGGTGACGAGGTGTGCGGTACCGCTGGCGTGCTCGATATGACACGTGCCCGCAAGGAAGTCATGGAGCTGGTCAACGAATACGGTTTTGACGTTGATCCCGATGCCAAGATTCAAGATATTACCGTAGGTATGCAGCAGCGCGTGGAGATTTTGAAGGCCCTCTACCGTGGCGCCGAGGTGCTCATCCTCGACGAGCCTACGGCCGTTCTTACACCACAAGAGATCGACAAGCTCATCGAGATCATGCATGACCTTATTGCCAAGGGCAAGACGATCATCATCATTACCCACAAGCTGCGCGAGATCATGCAATCGGCTGACGAGTGCTCCATCATCCGTCGCGGCGTTTACATGGGTACCGTCGATGTCAAAAAGAGCAGCGAAACCGAGCTCGCCTCAAAGATGGTGGGACGCAACGTCAACCTAAAGGTTGAAAAGACCCCAGCCACTCCTGGCGAGGTTGTGCTTTCGGTGCGCGACCTCACGGTAAAGGACGAGCGTGGCATCGAGCAGGTGCGCGGGCTCAACCTTGATGTGCGTTCTGGCGAGATCGTGGGCATTGCCGGTATTGACGGCAACGGACAGCAAGAGCTGGTTGACGCCATCACCAACCTGGTCAAGGCCGAGAGCGGCTCCATTACCATCAACGGCGAGCAGATTCAGAACACCACGCCGCGCAACACCTTCCTGCATTCCATTGCAACCATTCCTTCCGACCGTCATCGCTGGGGCTTGGTGCTGCCCTTTGCCGTAAGCGAGAACTCGGTGCTCGAGCGGCATCCCGACGAGGAATTTGGTGCGGGACTGACCCTCGACTACGACAAGTTGCGCAGCTATACCACCGAGCTCATCGAGCGCTTTGACATTCGTCCGGCTGGCTGCGAAGACCAACGTATGAGCGGGCTTTCGGGTGGCAACCAGCAGAAGGCTATCATTGCGCGTATGGTGACGGCAGCCCCCAATCTGCTCATTGCCTTCCAGCCCACTCGCGGTCTCGACGTGGGTGCCATCGAATTTGTGCATAAGACCCTCATTGCTGAGCGTGATCGTGGGGTTGCTATTTTGCTCATTTCCTTCGAGCTCGACGAGGTCATGGACGTCTCTGACACCATTGCAGTTATCTACCATGGTCAGATTTCCGGCACCTTTGCCCAAGGTACCGTTGACGAGAATCAGCTGGGTCTTCTCATGGCAGGAGGTGAGGCAAAGTGACAAAGCTCGAGAAGTTCCTTCGGAGCCGCTTGGCGGCAGCAATAATCGCCGTGCTCATCGGCTTTGCCGTGTCGGCCGTCATTCTTCTCTTAGCGGGCTTCAATCCCATCTCGGCCTTTGCGGCCCTGTTCAAGGGTGCCTTTGGTAAGCCCAAGTACATTGCCAACGTCATTATCAAGGCAACGCCCATCCTGCTTACCGGCGTGTCTGTGGCCTTTGCCTTCAAGACGGGCCTCTTCAACATCGGAGCCGAAGGACAGTACATCCTGGGTAGCACGCTTGCAGCCATTGTGGGCCACAAGCTCAACTTGCCCATGCCCTTGCAGGTTCCCATCGTACTGGCTTCCGGCATCTTTGGCGGTGCGCTTCTGGGAGCTTTTGTGGGCTGGCTCAAGGCGCACTTTGGCATTCACGAGGTCATAACGTCAATCATGTGCAACTGGATAGCATTCTATCTCTGCAACTTTGTGGTCATGAGCGATGCCTTCCATAAGCCCAACTCCACAAGCGCGTTGCCCGTAAGCAAGTCCAGCTACACCATGATCTTGGGCAACTGGAAGAAGACTGCAGAGGGTAAGGAGTTCTTGGCGGGAAATCCCTTCTTGCGTGACGTACTGCTTAAGACCGACCTCAACTACGGCTTCATCATCGCCATCCTCATTGCCGTGCTCATCAGCTTTGTGCTGACGCGCACCAAGCTTGGCTATGAGCTGCGTGCCGTGGGATTCAACCGTGACGCGGCCCGCTTCAGTGGCATCTCGGTCGAGCGCAACATCGTCCTGTCTATGCTCATCGCAGGCGCCATCAGTGGCCTTGCGGGCGCCCTTACCATCACTGGTATTGCCCCGCACACCATCACGCTGCTCGCCGCCATGGAGAGCTACGGTTTCAACGGTATGAGCGTCGCCTTCATTGCCGCCTGTAGTCCCATTGGCTGTATTCCCGCAAGCATATTGTTTGCAGCACTCATCTATGGTGGCATGTCAGTGCAGCAGACCATGGGCGCGCCGTCCGACATCATCAACATCATGATTGGAACCATCGTGTTCTGCACGGCTTTGCCGGGCATTGCACCGCTGCTGGCTGACATGGTGGCAAAGAAGCGCAAGCAGGATGAGAACATGCGTGTTTCCAAGGACGGAACTCCCTTGTCAGGGAAGGAGGCGTAAAGGACATGCTTGAAAACCTGATCCTATTGATTGGCATTACCCTCATGTACTCCACGCCACTGATATTTGGAGCTCTGGGTGGTGTCATCTCCGAGCGCTCTGGTGTTACCAACATCGGCATCGAGGGCATGATGGTCATTGGTGCCGTTGCAGGAGCTACTGCCAGCTACTTTACCGGCAATCCTTGGATTGGCTTCTTGGCTGCAGGTGTGTGCGGAGGTCTGATCGCACTTCTGCATGCCGTGGCATCGGTGCGTTTTGCAGCAGACCAGACTATCTCAGGCGTGGCCATCAACATGCTGGCTCCAGGCCTTGCGCTCTTTGCCTGCCGTTACTTCTTTGATGGAGCTGCCATGACGCCCATCGCCCCCAAGCTTCCCAAGATCTTTGGCAGCAAGGGCCTTGCCGGAACGGTCTTCTCCAACCTTAACGTCAACGTGACCACGGTTTTGGCGTTGCTG
>JAFWLX010000288.1 GCA_017510875.1 Atopobiaceae bacterium
AAATTAGGTTTGCGCTGCGTGGCAGAGGGGTATAACTGTACATAATGCAAACAGGCGCTGGTATACAGCGCTGCTTATTGAGGAGGATTGCTATGGCTAACGCAATCACCACCGCCGACTTTGATGACATCATCAACGGCTCAGACAAGCCTGTTCTTGTTGACTTCTGGGCATCGTGGTGCGGACCCTGCCGCGCTCTTGGCCCCGTGGTAGAGGAGATTGGCAACGAGATGGCCAATCGCCTTGACGTGTACAAGTGCGACGTTGACGCCGAGGGCGCACTGGCTCAGCGTTTTGGCATCATGTCCATCCCCACGCTCATCCTGTTCAAGGGCGGCCAGCCCGTGCACACCATGGTGGGCAGTGCTCCCAAGGCCGAGCTTGTTGCCGAGCTTGAAGCCAACCTCTAGGCCCGTGAGCTCCCCGCGTCATAGAAAAGAGAGGAGCCTGTCCGAGACTCTCAGACAGGCTCCTCGCATTATCAGGTACAACCTGCGCGCCAACCGCAGGATGGTGCTGTTTGTGGTTGCCGTGGTAGCATTTTTGGTCGTGCTCTCAAACGTATTGGCAGGCGACCTGCTGCGCCTTGACTATTACGCCTACCAGATCTTTGTGGTGCGCATGCGGCGCGAGTGGCTTACGCCCATCATGCGCTCAATCTCAGAACTGGCGCTACCCGTGGTGCTGTTGGTGATGCTCTTGGCCGTGCAGGCATTTGCCCCGGGCAGGTGGCCGGGCCTGTTTGCCATGGTCAATCTGGTGGGTGTGGTGCTGGTAAACCAGGTGTTCAAGTTTATGGTGCAACGTCCGCGGCCCGAGGGCTTTCGTCTTATTGCCGAGTCAGGCTATAGCTTTCCCTCGGGGCATTCTATGGTGGCCATGGGCTTTTATGGCCTTTTGGCCTGGATGGCCTGGCATTACGAGAAAGACCCTGTGGTGCGGCGTGTGAGCGTGGTGGGCTTTGCGCTCATCGTGGCCATGGTGGGCATGAGCCGCGTGTATTTGGGTGTGCACTACGCCTCTGACGTAATTGCCGGCTTTTGCCTCTCGTTGGCCTGGCTGGCGCTCTACACCACCTTGGTGGCTCCCATATTCCTTCCCGAAGGCGAGCCAGATAAGTTGGAAGATCTAAACGTTCGCTAATGGGGTGCATGCAGTGGAGATGAGTAGAGCTGGGCGTCGCGAGGTCTACTTGGCAAAGGCGCAAAGCGAGCTTGAGGACATCGCTCGGCGCGGTGCCGTTATGGCGGGCAACGCCTTCTCGTCGGTGCTGCTGCTTAAGGGCGCGCCTTCTCACGAGGAGCGCGGTGGCGCAAAACTGCTGTCGGGTGCAGACGGTGAGGCTCTTCGAGCCGCGCTGCAGGCGCTGGGCTATGCGCCCGAGGACTGGGCTGGTCTTGCCATCTGGGACGGCCAGGGCAACTTGCTTGATGCAGAGCTCCTGCGCGAGGCCGTGTGTGCGCTTGATCCCTCCACGCTGGTAATGTGCGACAAAGAGGCTGCCAATGCGGTGCGCGAGGCCTACGCCGATGACCTCTCCTTGCTCGAAAGCTTTGAAGAGGCAATGCTGCTTGACGGACTGGTGGTACAGCTGGCAGGCATGCGCGTTCTGAGCTTGGGTGGCTTTGCCGACGCGTTGCAAGACGCACAGAGCAAACAACTCATGTGGCGCTGGCTTAAGCAGCTGCCCCCACTTGGCGAGCCCTACTGAGGTAAATGCGGTAATGCCATAGCATTTGCGGACGTCTCTTTTTGCCCCATCTCAGCACCTCTTATCCGCCTTGTGGCTGCAGCTCGCCGTTGGCTTGGGGCTGCTGCGCACATGGTGCGCTATTCTCATTCCAACTATGTCATACCGCCAAGGACAAGGAGCTCGCCATGGCCAATGCTGTACCGCCGGTTGCGCCGGTCGACATCACCACAACCCCCGAGTGGAAGGCCCTGCAGAATCACTACGACGCCCTCCAGGCCGAGGGCATCAGCCTTAAGAAGTGGTTTGCCGAGGATCCCCAACGTGTGGAGAAGCTCTCATTTGATACCTCTGACCTGCATTTTGACCTTTCCAAGAACCTTGTGACCGACGAGACCATCCGTCTTTTGGTAAACCTGTTCAAGGCCGCCGAGGTTGAGGATCGCCGTAAGGCCATGTTTGCCGGCGAGCACATCAATTGCACCGAGGATCGCGCTGTGTTCCACACCGCACTGCGTCGCCCCAAGGAGGACATTGGCAAGTACATCGTTGACGGCGAGGACACCGTTGCCAACGTGCACGAAGTGCTTGACAAGATGTATGCCTTTGCCGACCGCGTGCGCTCGGGCGAGTGGAAAGGCGTTACTGGCAAGCCCATCAAGACCGTCGTCTCTATTGGCATTGGTGGCTCCGACCTTGGTCCGGTCATGATCTACGAGGCCCTCAAGGCCAACCTCACTGGTCCTGCCTGCCGTTTTGTCTCTAACATCGACCCCAACGACATTGCCGAGAAGGTTAAGGGCCTCGACCCCGAGACCACGCTGATGATCGTTGTCTCCAAGACCTTCACCACGCTTGAGACCATCACCAACGCCAAGATGGCTCGCTGGTGGCTGCTTGACACGCTGCGCAAGAACGGCGCCATTGACGACTCGCCCGAGAAGGAAGCCGAGGCCATTGCCAAGCACTTTGTGGCCGTCTCCACCAACCTCGAGCTGGTTGCCGACTTTGGCATTGATCCGGTGAACGCCTTTGGCTTCTGGAACTGGGTAGGTGGACGCTACTCCGTCGACTCCGCCGTAGGCCTGGCCCTTATCCTGGCTTATGGCAAGGATGTCTTTGAGGAGCTGCTCAGCGGCTTCCATGACATGGACCTCTACTTTGAGGGCACTCCGGCCGAGCGTAACGTTGTGGTGCTCATGGCCATGATCAACATCTGGTACAACAACTTCTTTGGCTATGAGACCCATGCCGTGCTGCCGTACAACCAGTACCTGCATCGCTTTGCTGCCTACCTGCAGCAGCTTACCATGGAGTCCAATGGCAAGAGCGTACGTTGGGATGGCAGCCCGGTGCTGTGCGGCACGGGCGAGATCTTCTGGGGCGAGCCGGGCACCAATGGCCAGCACGCCTTCTACCAGCTGATTCACCAGGGCACCAAGCCTGTGCCGTGCGACTTCATTGCCTTTGCCAACAGCGACAACCCCATCCAGTGCGAGGGGCAGGACGTGCACGAGCTGTTCCTGGGCAACTTCCTGGCCCAGACCAAGGCATTGGCCTTTGGCAAGACGGCCGACGAAGTGCGTGCCGAGGGTACGCCCGAGTGGATCGTTCCTGCTCGTGTCTTTGAGGGCAACAGGCCTTCTACCAGCATCTTTGGCACCGAGCTTAACCCGCACACGCTCGGCGAGCTCATTGCACTGTACGAGCACATCACCTTTGTCGAGGGCATTGTGTGGGGCATCGATTCGTTTGACCAGTGGGGCGTCGAGCTGGGCAAGCAACTGGCCAAGCAGATCACCCCGGCCCTGCATGACGACGAGGCTCTTGCCGCACAGGATGCCAGCACCAGGGCTCTGATCGAGTTCTACCGTAAGGCTCGCAAGTAGTCTTGTTTGCTGGCGTGGTATAGCGCAATTGCTTGGCGCCCCCGTTTGTCGGCGGGGGCGCCGCTGCGTGGCGTGGCGCAATGCGTATAGGAGGCGTTGCATGAGAAAACAGGTGTACAAAGCATGTGCGATACTGCTGACGCTTATGCTTGCGCTGCATCCACTGACCACTTGGGCCTGTACGCAGATCTACTTTGGCTCTGAGACCACGGAATCGGGCGACGTGTATATAGGGCGCTCGGAGGACATCCAGCCTCGGCGCCTTAAGGAGTTTGGGATCGAGCCCGCTGCCGCCAGCAAGACCTACTGGGGCGCTGACAGTGGTCCGGTGCAAGATCCCCTGGTCAACTTTACGCGCACCTCACCCGGCCCCACCTACCGCTATACCTACGTACGCGATCTTCCGGTCGACTGGGAGGGCGCCCCCGAGCCCTACTCGGAGACGGGCATCAACGAGGTTGGCGTGAGCGTTGACGCTACGCTTTCCACCGGCGTAAACCAGCAGATAAATGACGTGGATCCCATGGTTCAAACCGGCCTTGGCGAGTACAACATGGCCGATGTGGTGCTCGGAGAGGCTTCGAGCGCCCGCGAGGGCGTAGAGATTCTTGGCGCAATAATTGACGCACAAGGCTCGCGGGAGGCCAACCAGCTTTGGATTGCAGACGCTACCGAAGCCTGGTGCTTTCAGCAGCTTTCCGGACACCAGTGGATTGCCGTACGTGCCGATGCCAATGTGGTTTCGATCAACCCCAACATCAGCAACCTGCAGTTTCCTATGAATCTTGACGATGCGCAAAGCTGCTTGCACTCGGCTGGCATCATCCAGACGGCAATCGATGCGGGCACGTTGACCCTTAACGAGGACGGCTTTCTCAACGTGGCGCGCAGCTACGGGCTTGAAGAAGAGACGTTTGGAAAGATGACGCGCTACGTGCAGGGATGGCTGTATCTGGGCGAGGCGCTTGAGCCAGGCGTGGACTACGCGCTCGATGACACGGGCGATGTTGCTGCCTTGGCAAATCCGCGGCTGTTTCACCAGCCGCCGCGCGCCGGGTATACGCTGCTCGATGCCATGCACCTGTTGGCAACCCGCGGCGAGGGCACGCCCGTTGATGCCAATGCCAACAATAGTCCTGTTGCCATTGGCAACACCATAACATGCGAGTGTCATCTGCTTCAGGTGCGCGAGGGATTTGACCCTCAGATGGCTACCGTGCAGTGGACCTCGCTCTCGCCAGGCGAGTTTGCGCTGTATATTCCCAGCTATTCGGCATTGCTTACGAGTGTGGATGGCGTGCTGTACCCTGATGCCAATGGCTTTGACGAGCAGCATGCGCTTCATGAAGCAGACTTTGACGTGGAGGACGACTCGCTTGTTGTGGCCAAGGGCGAGCAGCAGGCGCTTGAGGGAACAAGCAACGGAGCCATGAACCACCTGCTTATGGACCTCAATACGCTGGCGGCAAACCATCGTGCCGAGGTGGGGGAGGGCGTTCATGCGCATCTCAACGCATTGCAGACCCAGGTGATTGCGCAGCAGGACGAGGTAGACGCGATGATGCGCGAGCTGCCTGCGGGCGAGGCGCGCAATGCATTTGCAAACGAGGCGCACGCCGTGGTGTCACGCCAGGTATATGAGAGCTGCTCCGTGCTGCTGAGCGAGGTGCGTGCGTACGTGGTGGCGGGTGATTACTCCGCGCCCTTTGCGTCGCCAGAGGTCACTGCCGAGGGAGGTCTTGCAAACCCGCTGCGGTATGCCGAGGCAATGAGAGAGTACGCTCCATCTGATGAGGCTGTCGTTGAGTCGCCGACTGAGTCTGAATCCAGGCTTTCGGATGTGCAGGTCTGCATCTTGTGTGCGGTGATTACTGTTGCCGAGATTGCCTTGGCCCTAGCCCTGCATCGCCTGAACACGCGCCACAAGAACTGGCGCTAGGATGGCCGCTGTTCCTGCCTGGCATAGGCAACGATAGCTGCCGTATGGCTTGGCAGCGTTGCGGGATCGAAACCCCCCAGTCCACGCTGTGAGAGTTGGGTGCTGATGCAAGGGCCACCTTGCATCGATCTAGCAGTTGCCCACCACCACGTGGGGAAGCTGCTCGCGGGCTACGTCTGCCAGCTCGTATACCGTGCGTACGGGCGTGGCCGGCGTCTGCAGCTTCCAACGGGGAAAGTAGCGGGTCACGTGCAGCGTGATGTCCGGGTCGACCGAGGCCAGCCAAGCGGCTAGGGCACGCATCTCGTCGGGCGAGTCGTTGCGCCCGGGAACCACGAGACAAGTCACCTCAAGGTGGCATCCTGGCTCTGCGGCCAGCCGTCGGATGCATTCTTGTACGGCTGACAGCTTGCCCCCGCACCAGTGGTAGTACTGATCGCTAAACCCCTTGAGGTCAACGTTGGCTGCGTCCACCAGTGGCGCCAGCTCGTCAATCACCCAAGGCTCGGCGCAGCCGTTGCTTACCAGCGTGTTGGCCAGCCCGACCTCGTGCGCCAGAACGCCTACATCGCGCACGTATTCCCAAGACACAAGCGGCTCGTTGTAGGTGTGTGCAATGCCCGCTACACGTGGATTGCGCTCGCGCATATCTAGTGCAATCCCCACCAGCTCGTCCGGAGCCACATACCGCCAGGGCACGTCTTCTTCGCCAGCCTGCGCAATCTCGTGGTTTTGGCAAAACGGGCATCTCAGGTTACAGCCGTACGACCCCACCGAGAGCAGGTAGTGTCCGCTCATCCACCGTGCGAGCGGCTTTTTCTCAACCGGGTCAAGCGCTACAGAGGTAAGCCGCCCGTACGAGAGCGGCGCCACCACGCCATTGCGCCATCCGCGCGCACGGCACAGCCCCACCTGTCCTTTGGCAAGCAAACAGCCATGCGGGCACACGTTGCATGCGGCACGACCCTCGTTTACAGAGGGTTTTATCCCACTCATAGGTGTCGCTCCACCACAAAGCGCTCAAGGTGGTAGTCGTCGCCCAAAAGGTCAATGCCACCCTTCTGTGCGGCAATCTGCACCTGCTCGTCCACGGTGTCCACGCCGTCAAGGTCGGGCAGCAGCAGCCCGCGCCGGCCGTCGGCAGTGCTTACAATCACTCCGTATACACGCGGATCAAGTTCGTCGGCGCTCGCAACGGGCTCGGGTTCGCCTAGCACATCTACGTCGTATACCAGCTCGTCTAGCTCGTCGGCTGTCACAGGCGAGAAGCGGCGGTCATAGCGGCCGGCGCTTACGGCGTTGGCGCATATCTCCTCGGCCAGGCTGCGCTTGGTGGGCGCAATGGTGCCAATGCAGCCGCGCAGCTCGCCGTCCTTCTTGAGCGAGACAAAGCAGCCGGCGCGGCGCGTGAGCAGCTCGGGCGAGAGTGTGCGACCATCGGGCAGGTCGTCAATCCGTACGGTGATTCCGCCGCTGCGCACGTAGGTCTCAAGCGAGAGGCGCGCCAGTGAGACCAGCTCGTCCTCGGCTGCACGACGCTTGGCCAAGTCCTGCTCATGCCATTGCTCGTACTGGCCAAGAAGCGCGCGACTCTCGCAGGTGCCTTCCTCGCCAACCGGCTCGAAGGCTGCCACGCCGTACCCCACACCAAAGGGGCCCTCGTGCGAAAGCAGCTCGGATTTCACGTTGGTGCGGTCAAGGGCACCCGCCATGATCTGGAAGCTGCGCAACCCGCACTCGGCGGCGCGCTCGGCAAAACCACGGTCCATGCAAAGGAGGTCAAGAAAGTCTCCGGAGGCAAAATCGCGACACACGCGCTCGTCAAACTCAGGGCCCTCGGGGGCAAAGCCATAGGGACCCTCGGCCAGCAGCTTGTGCGAGAGGTCGCCCGAGGCCACAAATACCACGCGCTTGTGCAGCACGCTTGCCACGCGCTGTACCAGCATGCCCACTTGGTAGTGGAAGGCAGGGGAGAGGCCCGAGAGTCCCATGCGGACCACCTGGGGATTAACGCCAGTTGGCGCACAGGCAGCCTGGATAAAGTGCAGCGGAATCATGGTGGCGTGGTCAAGCGAGGGGTTGCGCTCTCCCTGGGTGCCGGCAGGGAGGTTCTCGGCAAGGCAGGCAGCCTCAAGGGCCGTCACAAAAGCCTGGTCATACTTGCACGAGTAGGCAGCCTGCGGTGCGCGGAACTGCGCAAAGCTGCCGCGCGCGTTTGCGCCGGGAGAAATATGCAGGTAGTCGCGGTACATGATGGAATGCGGGCTGGCAATGACAACGGTGTCGGGCGCCAGCTGCGCAATGCGCCGCCCCACCTCCTCGTACGCGGCAACCGTTGCGGGAATGCCACGTTCCTGTCCCCGGCCTACGGCAGGGATGATGAGTGGAGGATGAGGAACGGCAAATGCGGCGATGATGGCCATGGCATGCTCCTTTGGTTGGCAGATGTCTATGGTTTGTTGATCGCGTACGGACAAGGGCGGCGGCCCTCGGGACTCCTGCTGAGGCTGCTCCGCCCGTCGGCGCGGCGCTTAGCGAGCGTAACATGCCAGTGGCATGTTACGGCCCGAAGGGCTCGTGCAAAACGCGCAGCAGCCGAGTTCCGCAGCTGCCGCGTCGTAAGGGCGGAGCGTGAGCCGAAG
>JAFWLX010000289.1 GCA_017510875.1 Atopobiaceae bacterium
CGCGCTCATCGGGCGTGAGGTCCATCGCGCCGATAGCGGCGCGTATCTCGGCCGTGGCACCTGCAGGCAGGATGCCCAGCGGAGCGTCGGTGCCAAAGAGCACATGATTGGCCCCGTAGGTGGCAACGGCCAGCTCGAGTGCCGGCGTGTTGCCCAGGATGGCGGTGTCGACGTAGAACTTGCGCATGTCGGCCACCTGCGCGGGCGGAAGGATGCGCTCCACGCGGCCCCAGAAGAAGGGCACCATGGCGCCGGCGTGGTGGCAGATCACCTTGAGAGTGGGGAACTCTTGGAAGAGCCCGGCCTGCACCATCTGCAGCATCGCCTGCGTCAGCTCGTACTCCCAGGAGAAGACGATGTTGTTGTCGGGCTTGCGCAGGTCAAAGACGGGGTGCAGCCAGGCGGGCACGTCCGCCTCGGCAAGCGCGGCAAACAGGGGCCGGAACTGCTCGTCGGCAATGGTAAGGCCCGTGTGCCGTGGCACACGGAGATAGGGCGAAAGCCGACGCGGGCCTCGCACCCCAGCTCGTCTACCAGCGCGTTTGCCGATGGGGCCCGCCGCCCGCGCAGAAATCCGTGTGCCATGGCACACGATGATTGCATGATGGCTGTATGAGAACGGCTCTTTGAGGCACAACCGGCAGGCAAAACGGAGGACAGCATGAAGAAGCACGTCGTAATCGCTGTGGTAGCAGTCGCTCTTTTGATGGTGCTTGGCGCCCTGACGGTGTACCAGAACAACGCGCGACAGGCCGCGCATTCTACGGAGACGGGAGCGGCGATCACCGCCGTAGATCCGGACGAGCAGAAAGCGACCCTCGAGTACTGGAACGAGTCCTCCCCCGCCATGCAGTCCATCATGGAGTTCGTCGAGGCGTCCACCGACGAGAACTCGGTCGGCTTCATCCCTAAGAGCGACCGCATCGCCGTGTTTGACATGGATGGCACGCTCTTTGGCGAGCGCTTCCCCACCTACTTCAACGACTGGCTCTTCATCCAACGGGCCCTATACGACGACAGTTACGAGGCCCCCGAGCATCTGAAGGCCTTTGCCCAAGCGTGGGAGGCCAAGGTGCTTGACGGGGTGCCCATCGAGGACTTTGACGCGAAGGAGCGCGAGCTGGGACCGCAGCTCTACGAGGGCCTGACGCCCGACGAATACGCAGAGGTCGTCCGCAAGTTCAAGGCGATGGACGTCTGGGGCTTTGATGGCATGACCTACGGCGAGGCCTACTTCCAGCCGATGGTGTCCCTCGTACGCTACCTCCACGACAACGGCTACGTCATCTACATCGTGAGCGCCACCTACCGCGACGCGGTGCGCATCATGTGCGAAGGCGTCCTTGACGAGTGGATCCCCGCCGACCACGTCATTGGCACTGACCTGCTCTACGTGGCCTCTGGCGACGAGAGCAAGGACAGCATGTTCTACGAGCTGCAGCCCACCGACGAGCTGGAGATTGCCGGCAGGCTCTTCATCAAGAACCAGAAGACCAACAAGGCCACCGTCATCCAGCGCGAGATTGGCAAGGTGCCCGTGCTGGCGTTTGGCAACTCTACCGGCGACTTCTCCATGGCAACCTACACCCTCCAGAACGAGCGCTACGGGAGCAGGGCGTACATGCTGCTGTGCGACGACACCGAGCGCGACTACGGCGACCCCAAGGCCGCGGCCGCCTTCAAGGAGAAGTGTGATGCCAACGGGTTCTACACCATCTCCGAGAAGGACGAGTTCGCGACGCTGTACCCGGAGGGCGTCGTGATGGCGAAGGAGGAAGAGGAGCTGGCAGCGGCGGCCTAGGGATACGAACGCTGGACAACGGGGACGCATGCCAGGGGGACAGTCCCCCTGGCATGCTTCGGGTTACACCTTTTCCCACGTACGAACAGTCTCTACTTTTAGGAAGTCGCGTAATGGGTCAAGGTTTCGCTCGGAGTCCCATGCCCCCATTGCTCCGTAGTAGGCCATGCGGTCTCCCTCAAAGACGATCACGGGTGGATGGTTACCCAGAAGGAGCAGGTAGTTCATAAGTTCACGTCCCAACCGACCGTTGCCATCAGCGAAGGGATGGATGTTTTCTAGCACCGCATGGAAATAGGCCGCAACCGTAAGTGCGTTGTCACCATGTGCATCTCGCACCTCATCGAGCAGCACCAAGACCTCCGGGCGGACCTCCGCGGGAGTTGCCCCGACGTCTCCCGCTCCAACCACGTAATCTCCTAGCTTGTAGGTCCCCGGACGCTCCCCCACACGCCGCCTGCGCTCGTCGTAGGTGCCCCGCGTAAGCGTGCGATGGGTCTCAAGCAGCAAATCCTCATCCAAAGGGCGACGCTCTGCGAAGGCATCCAGCACAAACTCGTGACAGTCTTTGAGGTTTTGTATCTCGAAGAGCGTCCTCGGGTCACCAATAAAGCCACGGACTCGCCCGTCCTCGAATACGTCACGCGTGTCGTGGTAGGTAAGCTCCGGGTTTTCAATAGTTCCCGAATGATAGGCAAAGCGAATGCGGTACTCGTCTAGGACATCGGCAAGGTCCTCACGGGTTGCAATACCCATGCTCTGCCACCAAGAGACAACACCTTCGTAGGCGTTCTCGATGATATCCCTCACGTTATCCCTCCAGATAGTCAGCAAGCGACGTTTTATGGCGTTCCTTGCGCATGAGCCGCTCCGAGATATTTGCAGCAAGCTGCTCGACAGCTTCTTGGGCATCACCCGATGGGCATTCTCTCTGCACCACCAGCGTTAGGCCGAGCTCGCCGAGCACCAACAAGGCCTTCCCAAGCTCTGCCGTAGGCTTGCCTCGCTCTAACTCGGAAATAAAGCGTTGCGAACAGCCACAGCGCTCGGCCAAAGCCCGTTGGGAGAATCCCCGCTCCTTTCGTATAGCCCGAACCGCTTGTCCAAAGCCACGCGCATCCGAAATGGCCGCAATTGCCATGGTCACTCCTTTGATTTGAGTACCGTACGTATATCATAGTCCATTCTGATTTACGTACGGTACTTATTCTCTTAGGCAGCCACACTATGCGTAAACCCGAGAAATGCCTTGCAAATGGATGTTCAACCCTCCTTAACTTGTAATCGTGCCAATAAAAAAGTGAGCAAGTACTGGCAAAACGCCGCTTAAATGAGGCAGTGGGAATTACAGCATCAGGAAGCACGATACGGGCGTAGCATCCTGTATGGGAGCGGTCCTCGAAACACGTGACAAAGGAAAGTGACAACGGGGACAGAGGGTGTTGCCAAGCTGTCAAATGAGAGGGGACTTCCATGCCTGCGCAGCTCACGGCTTTGGTCCTGATTGAGAATACAGCCGCAGACGGCTTGCTCTCTGAGCACGGCCTCTCGATCCGCCTCAGCTATCGCCAGCCAAATGGCCGCGCGCTGCGTCTGTTGCTGGACTTTGGCCAGACGGGCGCCTTTGCCCGAAACGCGAGCACGCTCGGGGTTGACCTCGCGCAAGTCGACATGGCCGTACTCTCGCACGCGCATTACGACCACGCCGACGGCATGGATGCCTTCTTTGCTACCAACACGCAGGCTCCCCTCTATCTGAGCGAGGCGTGCGCCGAGGACTGCTGGTCGACCAAGGGCGGCACGGCTGAGGCTCACTACATCGGCATCCGTCCGGGAATGTTGGCAAGCTATCGCGGGCGGTTCGTGCCCGTCCCTACGGACCGCATGACCACCATCGCTGACGGCATACACCTCGTGCCCCACACCACACCTGGTCTCGCTAAGCTTGGCATGCGCGCTGGCATGCTGCGGCGCGCATGCGACGAATGGGTCGCAGACGACTTCGCTCACGAGCTGACGCTCGTCCTCGAGCTGGATGGCGGGCGCCTCGCCGTCTTCAGCAGCTGCTCGCACGCAGGGCTCCCGACCATTATCGACGAGGTAGCGGAGGTGTTCCCCAGCTGGCATGTCGCAGCCTACGTGGGTGGGCTCCACCTCGTGCATGCCAACGACGAAGAGGTGCTGGCAGTGTCTGAAGCCGCGCACAGCGCAGGCGTCGATCGGCTGTACACCGGCCATTGCACCGGCTCCCACGCCTACGGGCTCCTCGCGGCAGAGCTTCCCGATTGTCTGACGCAGCTGCACCCAGGCCTGGCCCTACGCCTTGGGTAATCGGGTGGAGAGAAGGCGATCGGCTTTGCTTTGCTTTGCTTTGCCTTGTGTCGCCTTTGACACGAAAAACGCGGCGGCGGCGAAGAGAGCCGACCCACATCGAAGCCGCCGCCGAGCACATCTGCGAGTCTCTCCCGTACAGATAGACAGTTGTATCGTCAAACTATGATTTGAGGCCCAGGGTCTCGCGCAAGGCAACGTAGGCAGCATTCACGGATGCCTCTCCCGCAAGCGATGCCTTGATGCCCTGGGCGTGCAGTTGCTCGAGGAAGGCGTTGACATACACCTGCGTACTGCCGCCTTGGTTAAGCGTGACGGCAAAATGGTCGGGCAAGGCAACGGCCACGAGCACTGTGCTCCTGCCGTAGGAGGGCGCCACGACGAAGGCGTCTTCCACAAGCGGCAGGAAGGACTCGCTCGTGTAGCGCTGCGCATAAGAGCAGTTGAAGGTGAACTGCGGCTTTTCGCCCGTTCTTGCGACTACGACCTGCTCCATCTGCGCAAAGGGCATCTGTGGCATCATGGCCTGGTAGCCTGCCATGGCCTTCATCGCCAAGAGCTTTGCGGGTTCGCTGGAGCGCTCTAGGATGAACTGGTTTAAACGCTGTGCGAGCTCGGGCATGTCTATGCCCGCGTAATCGGCAATCTCTAGTATGAGCGGTGGCATGGCCGCGTTGCGGTGCGTGCCGGGAATGCTCAGGACACCACGCATGTCGGCTGGAACCGCAATGCGCATCAGCTTTGTGCTGCTGGGATGCACGGAAAGGACCGCTGCTGCGTAGAGCGTGCACAGTGCTGCCGACGCCTTGATCTGCTCACGCTTTGCAAACGCCATGAGGTCAGCGGCATCCATGTGCATGAGGAAGTGCCTTTGGGCATCAGGGCCTGAGGGCGACAGCTCCTCCTCGATGAGAAAGTCGTCTGAAAGGCCACCTAGGCCATCGAGCTGGACCTCCGCAAGGCCGGCACGGTCAAGGGCGTCATCGAGTATCTCAAAGGGGTCCGCGTCCATGTCTACCGCAGGCGTTGCCGCCTCATAGGGCACCCCCAGCACCTCGTGGGCATACCAGCACAATACCTCGTGCGAGAACATCGTCTCTCCCCTGCCGTCGGTAAGGCCGTGGAAGGCAGAGAAGTAGACGGCATTCCCGCGGTAGTACACGCCCATGAGGTGCCCTTGCGCAGCCTCGCCACCAAGCTCGGGAAGCGTATCGCCCTCAAGCTCGCTTATTTGGAGGGTACGTACAAGCCCATCGTGATAGAAGAACGCTCCGGCCTCCTCTTCCACCCCGTAGCACACCCAAGGCTGCGACTCCACGGCTTTGTCTACCGCACGCCGCAGAACATCGGGCCGTACGGGCTCCTTGAGCATGACGCAGAGGTAGTTGCCTTGGTATTGGCTGTCGCCGTAGAACATCATCTTGCCAGACTGAACTTGAGAGCCTCTTCTCATGACGTCATGCCTTTCCCTTGTTACGTGAGCTTGTTTGGCCTTTACATGACCTACCTGTTACCACGTTACCTTACCAGAGACTTTGAACGCACGACCGTATCGCTAGCCACCTTGCTCCTCTCAAATAAGGACCCCGCAAGCGCCACGTCCACGATGTCGCTCCTAAAGCTATAGCACGTCTACGATCTCGGCGGTGTAGGCCAGATGCGCCCCCTCCGCGTAGAGGTTGTTGCGGCCGGCGAAGTGGACCAGCACCTCGGCTGATACCTGCGTGAGGTCAATCTGGTGGGTGTAGAGCTTGCGGCAGACGAAGGTGGTCGTTGCCTCCTCGAAGGTCATGCCGTGGTCGATGGCCTTGGGCGTGAGCGAGGTAAGCGCAACCTTGTCGCCGTCACGGCCGGACTTGGAACCCAGAATGGCGAGGTCACGCCGATACTCAGGCCCGAAGAGCTGCACGGTGAAGTAGTCATTTTCCAGCAGGAAGCGGTGCGTGTAGCGGCGCGGGTGCACGTACACCGTGATGGTGGGGGTGCTCCACAGGGTCCCTGTCTCGCCCCAACCTATGGTCATGGTGTTCCAGCTGTCCTCGGTGCCGGCGGTCACCAGCGCCCAGTCGTCGTGGATAGCCGCTACAAAAGCCTGCTGTGCGGACTCCATCCGCTCGGTCGGTTTGTTGAACAAGGTAGTCTCCCTTCTCGATTGATGGTAATTCTAGACCACCACTCTGTTCACGTTGACCTGGTCATGAAAGAGTAGCAGAGGTGGCGACAATCCCGTCAGGGTGTTCACGCGAGGTCTCAAGATGGTCGCTTCATTGCCTGATACAATGGTCACAATACGTAAGGCGTGAACGTAAACAGCGACCTTCTTAAGCGTTGTCCGTCTGCAAGGAGAAGCGCCATGGCCATAGACGTGGAGTCGATCACCATCGACGCGCTCCTCTCGCTTATGGAGGATGAGGGCGTCCCGCTCGCGCGCGTGACGGTGAAGCAGATCCTGCAGGCAAGCGGCAGATCCGCCAGCGTCCTGCACGTACATGCGCTTTGCGGCTTAGCGATTTCTGCGGCATAGTCGATATAGCACCCCGCCTACCAGCGCAATACCAATTCTGGTTCACGAGTGAGTTTCCCATCGCACAAGCAATTTGTTAGAATAAACTAACTTTCTAGCAAGGGAGGCATCGTGGGAGATCGAGCTGACTACAAGAACTGGGTTCCCAGGGGAATGGCGTACGGCCTCGCGGCAGGCACGGTTGCGCTCACAGCAGGGTGTGTTGCCACATGGACGGTGGGAAGCGGTCTGCGGAAGGCCGAGCGCATTGCCCTGCGCGCGGGTCTGGGACTTGGGCTGGCGGCCTGTGGCGCCTTCACCACCTGGTGCTTTGTCGCCCGGAGGCAATTCTCCTACGAGGGCAGGCGTCAGCTCTCGCGCGCCATCGTCGAGGGCACAGCCACATATGTGACGGTGCCCGAGGGCGGGACCTGTCTGGACGTGGGCTGTGGCTCGGGAGCGCTCGCGATAGCCGTGGCCAAGCGCAACCCACAGGCGCGCGTCATCGGAGTGGACTTCTGGGGACCCGAGTACGCCTCGTATAGCAAAGAGCTGTGCGAGCGCAACGCCGCGGCCGAAGGCGTCACCAACACGAGCTTCGAGCGGGGGGATGCCCGCAGCCTCCCCTTTACGGACGGAACCTTCGATGCCGTGACCAGCAACTACGTCTATCACAACATCGCGGGCTCCAACAAGCAGGACCTCCTGCGCGAGACGCTGCGCACGCTCAGGAAGGGTGGCAGCTTTGCCATCCACGACCTCATGGGGCCCTCGCGCTACGGTGACATGCAGGCCTTCGCCCAGAGCCTGCTAGACGAGGGCTTCGAGCGCGTCGAGCTCATCCCCACCGACGACGGCCTCTTCATGAGCAGGACCGAAGCCACCCTCATGATGCTCACCGGTTCCACGCTCCTCGTGGGCGTAAAGTAGCGAAGGACGACCGCATGCCAGCAAAGGTCACCATCGAGAAGGGCTCCGTGCAGGAG
>JAFWLX010000290.1 GCA_017510875.1 Atopobiaceae bacterium
CTTTCTGCTTTATCTGCTCTCTCATTGTAAGACAGCGCGGGCCATGGGGAACAAGAGTAATATTGGCTGAATTCATTACGTGCGAGCGCACAACACAGGAGGTACCATGCCCATAGAGAAGCCACTTCCCCTTATGGTTGGCAACAAGGCCTACTATTCGCTTACATCATACGGTCCGGTAGAGATCACGGTTGACGTTCCATACACCACCGACGAGGACATTGAGTTTGGCGTTGCCATGACCGTTAGGGACATGGGCGGCACGTCGGCAGACCTTGACAACCCCGAGTGGCTGGCCGAGCATTTTGATGGCATGACATCAAAGGAGCAGGTATATCAGGCCATGCGTCGCGAGATGGCGCAAACGGGCGAGCGCCTTGGCGAGGAGCAGAAGCTAGGCAAATGCGTGGATGCGCTGAGCGCGCGGCTGTGCCAGTCGGTTCCACCGGCGCACATCGAGCAGACCAAGCAAGTCATTCAGATGCGCTTTACCCAGCAGCTGCAGGCCGAGGGACTTACGCCCGATCAGTTTATGGCTCGCGCGCACACCTCGCCGGCGCAACTTGACGCCATGTTCGAGCAGCAGGCACGCCAGGCCGCAGAGGGCGACGCAGCGCTTTCGGCCTATGCCCACGAGAAGAAGCTCAAGGTAGACGAGCATGAGTACAGCCGTCTTTTGGGTATCCCTGCCGACGAGCTGCAGTCGGTGATAGACCAGGCACGCGCAGCCGGGCAAAGCGACGAGCTGCATGAGGCAGCCCTGCGTGCCAAGGCGGCACAGATTGTGGTGGCCGAGTGCTCGTGCACGTATCGTCACGAGACTCCCGAGGAGGCCCAGAAGCGCCTGGCGGAGTACCACCGTATCGAGCAGATGTACGCGCAGGACTTTGCCCAGGACGAGGACGAGTCCAACGATCAGCCCGAGGGCGACAAGACGGGCTTTAAGCTGGTATAACGAGCAGATTCTTCTGCTTGCTTGGGGCCGCAACAGAGGGCACTCCTTCTGTTGCGGCCCCAAGTCACCTACATCGCAGCCTGTAACCCTATTTCTCCTGTTCGTAAGAGCTTTAAAGATGGGACTGGCCTTCACGCCGCGCCAAGTGCCGGTTGACCTTGTGATGGTCGGCGGGCAGCTCGAGCAAGGCCACGTTGCCCAAAACGGGTGACACGCCTGGCGGGGCGGTCGCAGGGCTTGTCATCGCGGCTGCATGCGTATTCCTTCTTGCTGGCCTATCCCTGCGCCAACGTAACCACGCTTAAGATCGCGTGGATTGAGGAACCGTCCCCAATCCACGCAGACGCGTTAAGAGAGGGGGCCGCCCTTGCTGGACGGCCCCCTTCTTGCTGGCTTTGCGTTGTGCCTTACTCGGCAGCGGCCTCCTCGGCCTTTTCCTCGAGCTTGTCGGCTACCTCAGCGGCCTTAGCCTCGACCTTCTTGGCAAACTCGGCAGCACGCTTGGCCTTGGCGGCAGCCTTGGCCTCGGCCTTTGCCTTGCGCTCGGCCTCGCGCTGAGCGGCCTTGGCGGCCTTCTCGTCCTTGGCCTTCTTGGCAGCCTCAAGACGGGCAGCGGCAGCGGCACCAAACTTGTCGGAGAAGCGCTGGACGCGTCCGCCGGTGTCAACGAGCTTCTGGGTGCCGGTGTAGAACGGATGGCACTTGTCGCACAGATCAACGACGATCTCGCTCTTGGTAGAGTGCGTCTTCCAGGTGTTTCCGCAGGTGCAGCGCACCGTGCACTCAACGTAGTTAGGATGGATGCCTTGCTTCATGGTGTTCTCCTTTGTTGTGCCCTGGTTTCCGACCAGAGCGAGGGTAGTACCTGTTCCTGCAAGCGGCAGGATGCTCACCGGAACAGTCAAGCTTTCGTAGTGTATCAAATCCTGCGCGTACGCGCTGTGGAGAGCTTGTGATTGCGTGATATATAGCGCATATGGGCAAACCTCGCTACAATAGTTGCATCTGTATCTCAGCAGCACCACCGCCGCAGATAAGACAAACCGAAAGGGAGCAGATATATGCTCAGATCAGACTACTCGACCTGGCTATGCGGAAAGCACGAGCTTTCGCTGTCACGCCCTCGCATAATGGGCATCCTCAACGTGACCCCTGACTCCTTCTCGGATGGCGGCGACCACTTTGACCCAAAGGCTGCCATAGAGCATGGCCTAAAGATGCTCGACGAGGGTGCCGACATTATTGACGTGGGCGGCGAGTCCACACGTCCTGGCCACACGCCTGTCTCGCCCGACGACGAGGCCGCTCGCGTGATACCTGTGGTGCGCGCACTTGTTGAGGCTGGCGCTCTGGTAAGCATTGACACGCGCCACGTGCAGGTGGCAAAGGCCTGCCTGCACCTAGGTGCCTCTATTGTCAACGACGTCTCGGGCTTTACCGACCCGCAGATGGTTGCCGCCGTGGCCGACTCGCAATGCGGCTGCGTCATCATGTGCGACAACGAGTTTAGGGGCAACGAGTCGCGCAAATCGGTAGTGCTCGAGTCGAGCAACCCGCGCAGGCGCACGCCCGAGCCACGGCCGGCCCCGCAGGTTCGCAGACGCTTTACCCTGCCCGAAGAAGCGCCCATCATGCGCTCCATCATGGGCTTTTTGGGCGACCAGGCCCGCACACTGCAGCGCGCAGGCGTGGCGCATGACCGCATTTGCATAGATCCCGGCCCCGGCTTTAACAAGACCACCGATGAGGACGTGGTCATCCAGCGAGCCATGCGCAAGCTCAACTCCATGGGATACGTGCTTATGTCCGCCGTGTCACGCAAGCGCTTTGTGGGCGCGGTCTCGGGCGTAAGCGACCCCGTCAAGCGTGACGCCGCCACCGTGGGCCTGGCCATTGCCGCCATCGAGGCTGGCGCGCGCATCCTGCGCGTGCACGATGTTGCCACGGTTTCCGAGGCAGTCAACTCGTACTGGGCGGTCGCGCACAAAGACCCGCGCCAGGGCTTTGTGTCACTAGGCTCAAACGTGGGCGACCGCATGGGCTATCTGGCTCGCGCATGCAAGCTTATCAACGAGATACCGCTGACCTGCGTGGTGGGCGTGAGCAGCGCCTACGAGTCCGAGCCAGCCTACGGAATAGAGACGCCGGTTGCCAACGCCGTAGCCGAGATCCGCACCGAGCTGCATCCGCTTGTTTTGCTCGATCGCCTGCTTGAGATTGAGGACCAGCTGGGACGCACGCGCGACGAGGAGACCTTGGGGCACGGTCCACGCACCATCGACTGCGACCTTGCATGGATTGAGGACGAGCGTCATGCCGGACCAAAGCTTACGCTGCCGCATCCCCGGTTGGGAGAACGCGACTTCGTGCTGATGCCCATGGAAGACCTTATGCACGACCCCGTGCGTTTTCTCTCGCACGACGGCGTTGACGTGCTGCCGCCCGAAGAGCGCGTGGGACGCGTAGTGGACGAGCTGGGAGTTATCGAGTGGGAGTAGCGGGCTCTCGCAGAGCCGCCGGCTGCGTGCTGGCAGAGGTGACGGTGCGTCCCCAAGTACCCATGGGCGCGTTTCAGGCGCTGGGATACGTGTGCGCCATGGGCGCCGTCGAGGGGCTGCGCGAGGCAGGCATTGGTTTTGCCGCCATTGGCTGGCCGCAGGATGTGGTAGATGCGCGCACGTTTCGCCCTCTTTGCACGCTTAAGATGCACGCGGGCTACGACAAGGGCATGTATGCAAGCTGCACGGTTGTGGGCGCGCAGCAGGTAGGGCTGCTACGCGAGCTAAGCGACGAACAACTGTCCCAAGCCCTGACGGCTGGCATCACCGGGCGCGTTGCGCTGTGGGAAGAGCAGATTGTTGCAGGAGCCGGAGTTGCCGGACCCTTGGCACCCGTGCTGTCCGAGTACTTTGACCTGGTGGCGCTGCTGGGACACCCGGCCGTGGCAGTGTATCCCAATGGCAATGAGATAGCACGCGGCACGTTTGCCGGCGTAGACATCTGGGGCCGCGCAACGCTGCTTACCGAGGACGGTCGCGAGCTAGAGCTCTCCCCCGAGCAAGGCGGGATCCGTCCGGCTTAAGAGCGGCCCGACATGCGACGATGCTTCTCCACGGCATGCACGTAGATCTGGAAAATACCCCTGATGGTAATGTCGGGATCCAGTGCGTCAAAGATGTCGGTTGCCTTGGCAATGGTTTCGGAGTAGCCGCCCGTGCCCACTACCGTTGCGCGAGGCACGTTCTCGCCCTCTTCTGCTAGCTCCCGCTGGATACGCGCCACCAGGCCCTCTGTCTGCGTGGCGGCACCAATCACTATTCCCGACTGCACAGCTGTCTCGGTCGTGTTGCCTAGCGCGCGCGGAGGCACCACCAAAGGTACGCTCGACAGCTTGGCAGCGCGCTCAAACAGGGAGTTTGCCGAAAGGAGCAGTCCCGGCATAATAGCTCCGCCGCGGAAGGACCCCTTGGCGTCTACCACGTCGATGTTGGTGGCAGTGCCAAAGTCGACCACAATCACAGGGGCGCCATAGGTGGTTTTGGCCGCAAGCGCATTGGCGATGCGGTCGGCACCCACCTGCCTGGGGTCGGGCATGTCGATTTCAATGCCGCAGTCACGCGTGGCATCAATCATCAGCGGCTCGGCCTTGAAGGCTGTCCGCGCCATGCGCTGCCACGACTGCGCCAAAATGGGCACCACGCTGGCAATGGCCACATAGTCCACCGAGTCCAGGCTAAGGCCAAACATCTGAAAATAACCAAACAGGCGCTCGTGCAACTGGTCGGAGGTATCGGTACGATCGGTGGCCATGCGCCACTGACGCAAAACGGTTCCATCCTCTTCAAAGAGCCCCAGCGTGGTTTGGGTGTTACCCACATCTACCGAAAGAAACACTGCTCCTCCAAACGGTCTGACTCCTCTGCCGCAGCCAATGCTTGCCTGCAGTTGCTACTTTTGCACGACGGCCTCCACCGTTGTGCCCTGCGAGGTCTTGGCTGTTTCTTGCTCAGCGGCCTCAGCCTCAAGCTGCTGCTCGGTCTCGGCTTCCCGCTCGCGCTTTTCTATCCAGCGATCCAGCTGAATCTTAAGGAACGCCGCGGTGGGCACGGCCACGAGCATGCCGGCAATGCCGCCCACGGCGCCACCGGCAATAAGCGCTGCCACCACCAGAATGGGATGCACCTCAACGCTGTTGGACAGCAGACGCGGGTTAATGATATTACCGTCAACAAACATCACCACTGCCATGGCAATAAGGCCCGCAATCATCTTTGCCCAGTCGCCCGTAGGGGCACACATAAGCACGACCGAACCAAAGCCAACCGGCCCGCCCAGATAGGGAATCAGGTTGGCAAGGCCCGTAAGCAGGCCAATTACCGGTCCGTACGGTACGCCAATGGCGGTGAGCACCACACCCGAAAGCACTCCCACGATAAGCGCGTCAACGCCCTGTCCCCTGAAGTAACCCGAGAACACGCGGTCGGCGTCGGTTGCCAAACGCTTGATGTCAATGTGCGTGCCATGCCTAAACAAGGCGTTGGCCAACCTGGCAAGATACTCGCTTACGCGCGGGCCGTCGATGAGGAAGTACACACAGAAGATGACCGCAAACAGGATGGTGCTGGCCGCGTTGGTGACCCCGTTGAAGGTGGTAAGCAGCACGCTGTCGCCGCCGGTCGAGAGCACGCCCCAGCTTTGCAGCATCTCTTCTGCCCTAGAAAGCAGCTCGGAGAAGTTGCCCCTAAAGTCACCAATAAGGTCTTGGATGGTGTTCCAATTGAGGCTGGCCAAGCTATGCGTAATCATCAACAGCAGAAGGAAGACGATGGCCAAGAGGAACAGCGCAATCAGCACCATGCTGATGATTACCGACACCGCACGGCGCTTCTCGGGATTATCAAGTAAGAGCTTGCGTTCCCTAAGGAAGGTCGACACGCGTTTGACCAGCGGATTGATGATGTAGCTGAATGCGGCACCATAGATCATGGGCTCGAGCACCGCGCACGCAAGGTTCCAGATGGTTGCAATCACGGGCGAGGCCGAGAGAAGGATCATGAAAACTGCAGCCGTAAGCAGCACCGTCGCGCTTGCGTAGATGCACACCTTGGCATAACGCGGGTCAACGCGCTCAAAAAACTTGTTCATACTGTTTTGCCCCTTTGGCACATGGCGTGCTTAGTAGGTGGTTGTAACCTGCGGTATGTTAGCACGGAAATGGCAGAGTTGTCCTGCGTGCTATCATCAAGGCTAACAGAGCTGTACGCAGCAGGCTACCTTGCACGGCCCGACCGGACGGCGACCCTCGGGGCTCCGCTTCGGCTAAGCGCTCCGCCCTTACGGCGCGGCAGCTGCGGAACTCGCGCCTCCCTTCGGGGCGCTGCCCCGAAGGGTTTTGTAAGAGCCCTTCGGGCCGTGACATGCCACTGGCATGTCACGCTCGCTCCCGCCGC
>JAFWLX010000291.1 GCA_017510875.1 Atopobiaceae bacterium
CGTCCTTACGACGCGGCAGCTGCGGAACTCGCGCCCCTTCGGGGCGATGCCCCGAAGGGGCGCTCAGACAGTCCTCGCTGAGCGCCGCGTCGACGGGCGGAGCAGCCTCAGAGTCGTCCTGAGGGCCACGTGGCGGCCGGGCTGCGGGAGGGCCGAGGTCCTCGGTTGCGGCCCCAGGGTCGTGCCTCTCACGCGGCTCTGATCGGTTTGCCTACTTCCGCTGGTTGAGGAAGAGGCTAGCCAGCTGCGCTATGGTGCCAAAGTCAACGGAGTTGGGGCTGGCCTGGGCGGCCTGCGGCTGAACGGCGTTGTTGTTGTTCAGGAACTGGCTGGCAAGAGTGGCAATCTCGCCCAGATCAAGACCATCAGAGAGGTCCACTGCGGGCTTGGCAGCCTGCTGCTGAGCCTGAGCCTGCTGCGTCTGCTGGGCCTGATAGACCTGCTGGGCACCATTGATGAGCAGGGCAGCCATAGCGGCCATGTTCACCAAGTTCCCCAGGTTGATGCGACCCTGCTGTGCGGGCTGGGCGGCCTGTGCGGGCTGCTCGGGCTGAGCAGCCTGCTGCTGCACCGGATGGGGCGTCACAGGCTGCGGAGTAGCCTGCTGCTGGGTCGTCTGCTGCTGGGAAGCCGCATTGCCGCTGAAGAGCGTGCTGGTAAGTGTATGCACGCTGCCGCCACTCTGGTTGAGCAGGGCCGCAGCGATGTTGGCAATGTCGCCCGCACTAAGCTTTTGGTTGCTGGCGAGAGCCGCGGCAGCCGTTGCAATCTGGCTCATGTCCTTGCGCGAGATGGTGTCGGTGGTACCCATCGCCTTGGCGGTAGTCGAGTAGGGATGCTCAACAAACTGCTCGACGAGCTGGGGATTCTGGGCAAGATAGGCAACGAGCGTCTTTGCGGCTTTCTGGATGTCCATACTTCCTCCTTATGGAGCTTTGCGGGTACGATACGCACACATAGTACTACGACTGCTCACCCTCCACAGTGACGATGTCATCGAGCACGTAATGGAAGGTTGGAGCAGAAGAGGACTCATTCTCGGGATAGCCTCGGGAGAGGTCCACGGTATCGGTGGGGTTGGTGGGGTCGGTGCCCGTATAGGGACCCTCAAACACGCGAAGCTCGCCCCGGTCAAAGCGCTCGATGGCCTCTGCCACTGCCTCTTGGGTCCCATCGGCCACCGCGTGGTCATTTATCTCGACGATCTGCACCCAGTCACGATCAAAGCCAGCACCTGCATCGTTGCCATGTATGTGGGCTTTTACGTGCTGCTCTATGCGATCGTGCTTTTGCACGGCCTCCACGGCTGCAATGAGATACGGCGTCCAGTTTACGCGCGTGCTTACCAACGCCGTTGTGGGGGCAACATCCAGCATGCTCTGGTTGTAGCCCACCGAGTATGCTGGACGCACGGACGAGACGTTCTCGCAGGCAACCGCTGGCCCCACCGTATCGGAATGCTGCGAGATGATGACGCAGCCATCGTCCAAGAGCTGCTCGGCGCACGCCTTCTCGAGCATGTAGCTGCTCCAGTTGTTGGTGTAGCGCACAATCATGGTTGCGTTGGGCACCACCGAACGTACCCCCAGCAAGAAGGCCGTGTAGCCCGATATGACCTCTGCTATAGGGAATGCGGCCACATAGCCCACCACCGGGCGGGAAGCGTCCAGCTGGCCATCATCTATCATTTCTTTTAGCTTCATGCCCGCCACGATACCCGAGACGTAGCGGCCCTGATATATCTCGCCCATAAAGGTGTGATAGTTGTCCAACACGGGCGCAGTGTTGGCGTTGTCGCAGGTGGCGGCACAAAACTGAACTTCCGGATACTCCTGCGCCAGCTTCTTGGTCGCCTCGCCGTAACCGTAGCTGGTGGCAAACACAAGCTCGCAGCCCTCGTCGACCAACGAGCGCAACGCTTCTTCTGCCAGCTCCTCGCGCACGTTGCTGCGCGTGACCACCAAGACCTTGTCGCCAAAGTGCGACTCAAGGGCGTACTGGCTGCGAATAAAGCTGAAGGTGTAGGGGGCACTCTCGTCGCCCTCGTAGATAAAACCCACCTTGATGGTGCGGTCCGAGTCGTCGGTCTTCTCGTGCACCCAATGCGCGGCAAAAGAGCCAATCACCATGAGCACAGCCACAATGATGCCTATCACGGTGTTGCGTCTCATGACTCTTCCTCCTGCTTCTTGTCCTTGGTGGTCTTGTCCTCAGCCCCGGCTTCGGCCTTTTCTCCGTCTGCATCCTCGTCCTTCTTTTGTGCCACATCGGTCTCTTTGCCCACATTGAGAATCTCATCGCACTTGCCTTCGCGCACCAGACGCAGCATTATCTCGGCTATCACAGGGTCAAATTGCGTCCCTTTTCCACGCTCAAGCTCGCCTATCACGTAGTCCATGTCGCGACCGGTGCGGTACACGCGGTTTTGGGTCATGGCGTCAAAGGTGTCGGCCACCGAGATGATACGGCCATACAGGGGTATCTCTTCCCCTGCAATGCCGCTTACGTACCCTCGGCCGTCATAGCGCTCGTGGTGGTACAGAGCACCCTCGACCACATGGTCAATCATCGTAAAGCCCTTGAGGATGTCGGCGCCCACCGTTACGTGCGTCTTCATGGTGGCGTACTCGTCGTCGGTCAACCGCGACGGCTTGTTGAGAATGCGGTCGGGAATGCCAATCTTGCCAATGTCGTGCAGCAGCGCTGCCTTGCGCAGGTTCTCGCACTCCTCGTCAGAGAAGCCCAGCTCGCGGCCAAGCATCACGGAGTACTCGCTCACGCGTTGTGAGTGATGCGCAGTCCTCACGTCCTTGGCGTCAACCGTACGCGCAATGGCCATCACCGTCTGGTTGCCCAGCTGCACCTGACGCTGTGCAAACTCAAGCTGCTGGCGCTGCAGCTCAAGCGTGCGCTCGGACTGCTTGCGGGCCACAAACCAGCCGGCCCACGCCATCGCAATGCCGCCCACCAGCACCAAGTACACCTGGAACGGGCTTGTCTCGTATATCTCTGGCTCCCTGTGTAAGGGGTAGGCGCTCTCTTCCAGCACGTTTTTGTCATTGTCGAGCACGGCAATCCAAAACTGGTAGTCGCCCGACGGCAAGTTGGTGTAGTTCACGTCCGACAGCTCGCTGCGACGCACGGTGGTGGCGCGGCGATCGTAGCCCTCCAGCTTGTAGCTCACGTAAGGGTCATCCAACGCGTACGAAATAATCTCGGGATGTAATACCACGCGGTCTACATCACTACCAATGGTGGTAACGGTGCCGCGCTCAACATGGTAGAGCACGTCGTCAAGCATCACCGATGAGAGCTTCATGCGGTACGAGCTTTGGGTAGAGCCGTAATTACCCACGTTAAGGCGCAAAACGCCCTCGTCAGTGGGGATATAAAGGTCGTGCCCCTCACGCCAGCACCACGAGTTGGCCGTGATGGCCGATACCAGGCCACGCATAGAGTCCAGCAGCTCGTAAGAGAGCTTGGGGTAGTCCTCGGCTAAAAGGTCATCCTCGCGCACCACATAGATGCCTGCGCTGCCCAGCACAAACACACGACCGCTCTTGGTTGTCCACACGTCAAAGTTATTGGAGTAGGGAAAATGCCGCAGCGGCCTTGCCTCGCCACCCACAATCACGCAGAGGCTGTTGCTGGTAACCACGTAGAGACCCGCTCCGTTGGCAGTGGGCACCATGCGCAAGATGATGTTGGAGCTCAGCCCGCCCTGCGAGGTGACACGACGCCACACGGCACGGTTCTTAAGCACCAAGATGCCATCGCCATCGGTGCCCACATAGAGCATGCCGTTGTCGTTTTGATACATGCACAGCACCTGGGCGTTGCAAAAGTCGGGCCCGTACTCTAGAACTTCCTCAACCTTGCCGCCCTTGATAAACGCAAGGCCCGTATCGCCAGCCGCGGCCATGGTTCCATCGCTTAGCTCCAAAGCCACGCGCACACGATCGCAAAAACCCGCGTCGGCATCGTAGAGCTTGGTGTTACCCTGCTCGTCAACCTCAATCAGTCCCAAGCCATACGAGCAGATCCACAGATGGCCGTTGGCGCCCACCCGCAGGCAGCGAATGCGAATGCCATCAAGCATGCTGGTGAGGCTGTTTTGCACGGCGGTGCCGCCCTGGGTGTCAATCACATCAAGGCCGGTGTCGGTGGCAATGTACAGGTTGTCTTGCCAACGGACAACCGCATTTGACAGACGGTGCTCGGCGTTTGCGGCCTCGTAGACGTCACTGAACGACGATGCGGCCATGCGCAAAAGACCCAAGCGCGACGATGTGAACCAGTAGTTGCCCTGATAGTCCACGAGCATGTTGTCGATGGAGTTGTTAAAGTCTCCAAGGTTGAGCAGCTTAACCTGCCCCTTTGCATCTCTGCTGGCCACGCCGTTGTCCGCGCAGGCAAAAAGCAGGCCGCCGCCTACCAAGTTGAGGCTGTTGAGTTTCTGAAGTCCCTCGAAGGCACAGGTGTCAGCCAGACGCAGGGTATCGCCGTCCATTTCGTAGGTGTACATGACACCCTCGGACGAGCCAACCAGCAGACGGTCGTTCTCGTCGTACACGCAGCAGGTAAAGACGCCGTCGTCGGAGGGCAGCTCTGCGCGCGCCACAATGGTCTCCCCCTCAAGCACGCACAGCTCTCCCGAGCCCGTAGTGGCGGCCACGTGGCCCTGTGAGTCTGACGAGAGACTCTTGGCGTACGTAACGTCAGGGACTTTGGCAAGCAGGCGCATGCCGCTGCTCAGGTCGATTATCTGCAGGGCGGCCGAGGTTCCCACGTAGTAGGCGCCGCTGGCGCTTTGCGTAATGGCGCGCACGGAGTTGGACGGAAGCAGCTTGTTGACATCTAGCACGTTGCTTACGTGCTCGTTCACGATAAGCACAAGGCCGTTGTCGTTGGTGCCTACCCACAGACGTCCCTCGGAGTCCACATAGAGGCAGTTGACGTTACGCACGCTTTCGTACTCGTTCATGGCCACAAAGTCGGTACCCGAGTAGCGGTAGAGGCCGGCGTAGGTGCCAATCCACAGCACGCCATCTCTGGTTTGTGCTATATCGTTTGCCTCGCCGCAGGGCAGCCCGTTTGCCGAGCTGTACACGGTTTGGGTGGTGGCGTAGAAGTCAATGGGCTTGACGTCTTGGCCCTCAACGTGCAAAACGGCCTGAGCTGAAGAGGGAAAGGCAGCGGCAAGAACCAAGGCAAGCAGGACGGATAAGGCAGCAGGCGGCACGGCATCGGAAGCAGGGGCTGTGCCTTCCTTGCGCTCGCGGAAACGACGCCATAGATGCAGGGCGGCATAGAGCGCCACCAGAGTGAGGACCTTGTCGGCAAAGTCCACGTAGAACTCGCCCAGGGCGCAGCTAAGGATGCCATTGAGGCCCACGCGCTGGAAGAACTCGCTCACGCCATCGCCCCAGACGTTGCCCGTCTTGCCTGCCCACATCAAGATATTAATTGGGGTAGCAATGGCCACACAGGCAAGCGTGACTACAGAAGCACAGCTCAACGTACCAAAGAGGGTCTCAAAACGGCCTTTGCGCGCCGAGATTCCCACAATTACGCCAACAAGTATGCTGGCTATGCCATAAACCACAGGGAGCTCGTGGTAGATTCCATAGACCAGATTTCCGGCGAGTCCCACAATTGCCCCATCAATTGGGCCAAAGACATAGGCTGCCACAACCGTGCCAAACGAGTCGAGCCACAAAGGCAAGCTCAGTTGCATGGCCAAGGCCTTACCCAGCACATTTATGGCTATGAGCACGGCCACCTGAACCGCCACCAGCAAGTCTTTGCGCTCGATCTTCATAGCTCTCCATCCCACAGGGTGACTAGCCCTTTATTGTGAGAGTCCTTACAAGCATTGGCACGCTCTTTTCCGTGACCTGTAACAAGCGTGCTGCCTACAGCCACTTTCCCATGAGCCAGCCCATGACGCTGGCCATCATAAGGCCACGGGTCCAACCAGAGGAGTCGCCCAGGCAGTGCAGGTGCACCACGCTGGTCTCAAAGCGCTCGTCCATGCGCACGCGGTTGCTGTAAAACTTGAGCTCGGGCGCATACAGCAGCGTCTCGCTTGCCGCAAAGCCCGGCACCACGTAGTCAACGGCTTTTATGAACTCAACGATGTCGGTCATTGCGCGGTAGGGCATGGCCGAGGTGATGTCGCCCGGCTCGGCGTCAGGCAGCGTGGGCACCACGTTAGAGCGCGAGAGCTCCTTGCGCCAGGTGCGCTTGCCGTCAAGCACGTCGCCAAAGCGCTGCACCAGAATGTGTCCCGCCCCCAGCATGTTCATGAGCTTGCCCACGCGCTGCGCGTAGGCAATGGGCCGGTCAAACGGCTCTTGAAAGTGTTGCGTGCACAGCACCGCCAAGTTGGTGTTGTTGCTCTTACGCTCCTTGTACGAGTGCCCGTTGACCACGGCAAGGCCCCCGTCGTAGTTCTCCTGGCTCACAAAGCCACCGGGGTTCTGGCAGAAGGTACGCACCTTGTCGCGGAAGGGATTAGGGTATCCCACCAGCTTGCTCTCGTAGAGCACGTTGTTCACGTCCTCCATGACTTCGTTGCGCACCTCCACGCGCACGCCCATATCCATGGGGCCGGGCTCGTGGCTGATGCCATGGGCCTCACAGGCGTCCGCCAGCCAGCTGGCACCGCGCCTGCCCGTGGCCACAATTACCTCCTGAGCCCGCACCACCTGCGGCGTTGCCGACCCCTTCATGGACTTGACCACCGCGCCGGTGCAGCTTGAGATGCCCGCGCCTTCCTCCACTACCAGATCAAGGCACTCATGCTCAAAGAGGATGCTCACGCCTGCATCCAGCAGGTGCTGCTGGATGCGACTATACAGCTGCTGCGCACGCTCGGTCCCCAGGTGGCGAATGGGGCAGTCCACCAGCTTGAGGCCCGCCTTTATCGCACGACGGCGAATCTTGGCCACCTCCTCGGGCCTCTCCACGCCCTCAACGTGCGGGTCTGCACCAAAGCTGAGGTAGATGTCGTCACACTCCTTGATGGCACGCTGTGCAAGGTCGGCACCAATGAGCTCGGGCAGGTCGCCACCCACCTCGTACGAGAGGGAGAGCTTGCCGTCAGAGAACGCACCTGCACCGCTAAAGCCCGTGGTTATGCGGCAGGGCTTACATCCCACACAGTAACCCACCTTGTCCTTGGGACAGCTGCGGCGATCAACGGGCAATCCCTTCTCAACAATGGTGATATGCCGGTCATCGCCACGCTTGAGCAGCGAAAGCGCGCAAAAGATGCCAGCCGGTCCAGCACCAATAATGAGGATGTCGGTGGATACAGGCAGCGTGTCTGTGCTTGTTGCCATGATGCGCCTCCTCTGGAAGGCCCGTGAGAGCTTTCGCGCCCCGCCCAAGGCGGCGACCCTCGGGGGCCCTCTGAGGCTGCTCCGCCCGTCGGTGCGGCGGGAGCGAGGACTGTCCGAGCGCCCCCTTCGGGGTGGCACCCCGAAGGGGGCGCGAGTTCCGCAGCTGCCGCGCCGTAAGGGCGGAGCGTGAGCCGAAGCGGGC
>JAFWLX010000292.1 GCA_017510875.1 Atopobiaceae bacterium
CCTACGCATTACGAGTGCGTCGCTCTACCAACTGAGCTAATCCGGCATATGTTGCCTCAAGGCGGTAAATAACTATACCTAATGACCACCCTCTATTTCAAGTCCCAGTTTTAAGAATTGTTGCTGTCGTTCTGGCATAGAATGGGCACAGTGATACGACGCATGATGGGGAAGGTTATGGCTGACGTTCTGGAAGACCTGAAGGACTTGCTGCATGATGCTTCCTCGTCGATTCAGACCATTCACCTCTTGCTGCGTATAATGCAAAAAGCCCTATTGATGTTGAAAGAGGAGACCAGCATGCGTGCGAGCCGTTTTTATACCACGGTCCCGTTTCTCCAGCTTGTGGCAAAGGGTACCCTTGCTCTTGTGTGTGCCGTGACCATGATGTGCTGCCTGCCCAGCTGCGTGCAGAAGCAGGAGACCACCCCTGCGCAGAACAACGAGGCCGCCTCTTCACAAGAGGAGACAGACTCTCAGGACAAGGCGGACGAGTCTTCCGCCAAAGAGCAGGACAAAACGTCCAAAGACGCCGACAAAGAGAAGTCCAAGCCCGCAGTGAATGAGGCCCTGGCACAGAAGTGGAACGAGGACCTGACGCGTATAGCCCAAGAGTCGGGCATGGACGTGTGCGTGAGCGCGGTTGACCTTACGTCAGGCGCCAAGGCCACCTATCAATCTGACAAGAAGATGCTCTCGGCATCCATGATCAAGCTCCTTATTGCCGAGACCTTCCTGCGGCAGGTGTCCGAGGGCGCGCATGCGCTTGATGACGTGTACGTCCTTAAAGACAGCGACATCGTGGGCGGTGCCGGATCTCTTGGTTACAGGGGTGTGGGTGCCGAGGTTGCCTATCGCGAGGTGCTCAAGCTCATGATTGCCGAGAGCGATAACACCGCCGCCAACATCCTCATTGACGCATGTGGCATGGACGCCATCAATGCCGAGTCAAAGAGGCTTAAGCTCAAGTGCACCGAGCTTGGTCGTCACATGATGGACACCCAGGCGGCGGCCAACGGATATGACAACTACTCCTGTGCCGACGACCTTGCCAAGCTGCTCAGAAAGGTCTACAACAAGACCTTCGTGAACGAAGAGATGAGTGCGCTGATGCTCGAGTGCCTTGAGGCCCAGACGGACAACGACTGCATCTCAACCGGCCTGCCTGCTGGTACGGTGTTTGCGCACAAGACGGGCTCGCTTGCCAACGTACGTCATGATGGCGGTATTGTTGAGGGTGACAAGCCGTTTGTCATCGTGGTGCTCTGTGGTGGGGATGGCTTTAGTGAGTCCGCCGCTCTTAGGGTCATGGGGCAGATGGGCGAGGTTGCCTACAAGGACATGCAGGAGTCGTAAGAGCTACCAAGTCTTACATTAGCATTCTATTTGGGGCTGTAACGGTAGGTAAGCGCGCTTGCGGACCTTGCTGTTACAGCCCCTGTCTGACAGGAGCCTAAAGAAGGATGCCTTTGTATCGTACCGGGAATCCTGTTAGATCATGGATCAGGCCTGTGAGTCTTGAGCGAAGGTTGCTGCTGCGCCTTATGTTGGCATCCTCCGCCTCAATGGCCTCATAGACCGTGCGACAGGCCTCAACATAGCGCTCGTCTGTGGCACGCAGGCGGGCGCTTAGCTGACGCATGATCGAGAGGACCTTATCCGGCTGCTCGCGCAGATAGTCCATGAACTCGTCGGAGCCTATTTCGTTAGCCGCCGTCTTATCTTCAAGTGCCACCACTGTTGCGCTGCGCGGGTAGCCCTCTATGACTCCCATCTCGCCAAAGGTCTCACCTGCGCCCATGGTGGCCAGCTGCTGCTCTTCGGGCAATCCATAGGACGTGAAGATGCCCACCTTGCCCGAGACAATCTCATACATGGTCGTGCCAAACGACCCTTCGCGGAAGACTACCTCTCCCTTGTCGTAGCTCTTGTGGTTCATGAGACCTGCTCCTATGCGTTGCCGTTTGTGGCGGCGTGTTTGTCGTGAATCTCGCGCAAGTGCTCGTTTTGCCCAAAGCCATAGTTGCTGGTGGCGTCTACGCCCGTCGTGCCTTCGCCTACACTTTGCGAGATGGATTGGCAGAGGGCAAGATAGCTCTTGGTGGCATTGCGTAGCTTATGGCTCAGCTGCGTGACAATGTCAAAGACCTTGCGAGGGTTCTCAGATAAGAACTGGGCAAACTCGTCTTCACCTATGCGGCTGAGCAGGGTGTCATTCTCAAGCACGACTATGGTTGCCGAGCGCGGTGCTCTGTCAATGAGGCCCATCTCGCCAAAGTAGTCGCCCTCAGTGAGTTCACCGAGCTTCTTCTCGTTGGAGGTGCCGTAGTTGGCAAACGCGCCAACTTTGCCCCGATGAATGAGGTACATGCAGTCGCCTAGATCTCCCTCAGAAAATACGACCGTACCCTTTCGTAGCGCCTTGTCTTTCACGCAAGCCCCCAATGCAACGATGCCTAATCGTGTACTTCCGGCTAACAAGTATGACATAGCTGCATGTGCGCGTGGACAACTGGCGCACTGGTTTTACATATATGGCTGCGAGCCGTGCCCATTGGATATATGCTAATCGTGACTACAGGCAACGCCGTTCAAATTACTTCCCTCGCTTGCACGTGGAGATGTTTGCCACCTCTGTTGCCCTGATGATGGTGGCCGCTTTTGTCATACGGCCCGAGTATCAAACAGACTCGCTGGTGGGCGCAGCAAGCCTGCAGGCGTACAACGATATGAGCAATCGGGCCTTCATCACACAAAAGCCGCTCTGCCTTGTGTACCTAGAGGTCGTGAACATGGAACGCCTGCGCGAGCTCGTGGGGCAGAACGAGCTCCAAAACATCATAAGGGGCGTGGCGGCAGTTCTTTCCCAATCGCTTGAGTCCGGATACATTCTTTTCTATCTGCGCAATGGCCTGTTCTGCATCTCGTCAGTTAACTTGGATCCAATTCATGCATTGGGAGTTGCCCAAGCCATGCACGAGCAGGGAAAGAGGCGCTCGGTGCGAGGGGCCGCCCAGCAGGCCGCGATACAAATGCGTTCGTGTGTGGTGCGCGCACCGCAAGACGTGCACGATATCAAAACGCTCTCAACCTTTGTCAGAAGACTCGGGCATCTGATGCCCGAGTCTGGCGTGGCCACCTACGAAGAACTGTCACGTAAGGAAGACTTTGCCCTTAACATGGCACTTTCCGATTGCATTGCCCGCGCAATCAAAGAGCGCTCGTTTGAGGTTTACTACCAGCCCATCTTCTGCGTAAAGGAGAACTGCTTCCACTCGGGTGAGGCGCTGGTGCGCTTGAACGATCCCGCCTTTGGCTTTGTTCCGCCATCCCTGTTCATACCCGAGGCAGAGCAGAGCGGTGCCATCTCCAGACATGCGTACGGTGCTTGCCCACACCATTGCCATGATGCGTCAGATAGGCAAGAAAGTGCTGATAGAGGGCGTAGAGACAGTCGAGCAGTCAGAAGAGCTGTGCAAGATGGGCGCAGATTGCCTGCAGGGCTACCTCTATGCCCGTCCAATGTCTCAAGACGAATTCGTGGCATTTCTCAAGCAGAACAACGCGTGATTAAACAAAAGCGGTCGCTCTTCACGGCCTGCCCTGTGCGGCGACCCTCAGGATTCCTTCTGAGGCTGCTCCGCCCGTCGGCGCGGCGCTTAGCGAGCGTAACATGCCAGTGGCATGTTACGGCCCGAAGGGCTCGTGCAAAACGCGCAGCAGCCGAGTTCCGCAGCTGCCGCGTCGTAAGGGCGGAGCGTGAGCCGAAG
>JAFWLX010000024.1 GCA_017510875.1 Atopobiaceae bacterium
AATCCACGCGATCACCGGAATACTCTGATTACGCCCCATACCTTGCGGGGACCGAGACCATGCCATCATGGGCGGGCTCTAGCTCGGTGAGCTTGTCCCAAAAGCGTTGAGGCATCCAGCTGGTACGCAGGTCATAGCCCCTCTGGCTCTTGTCGCGGCCAGGCGTGGTTGTCCTGTGATAGAAGCGTTGCCACATGGCGCGAACGTAGTGCTCGTCATCTGCAAAGTCTTGCCTGTTGGCAAGGTTGTTGGCAAGTGCCGCATCAAGCCGGACAATCTGACACCCCTTTTGGGAGGGGTCATGAAAGGCCGCAACCTGATGGCGAGGGTCAACCAGGCAAAACCGCTCGGTGGACATGCGAGCGGCAAAATGTGCGGCTGTAAGGGGAATGGTGTCTGCTTTGGCCGAGAAAGATGCCGCAAACGACCCGTCTGCCATGTGAGAGAAGCGTACAAACTGACGGGTGTGCTCGCACTCTGCAAGTACAGAGCGGGCAAGCTCGTTGAATGCGGCAACCTGGGGGTTGGCTATCATCGTGCGCACGCGTGGCCCCACAGAAAAGCCCAACCGCAGATACTCGGCTACCGTTTGGGGCATGCTGGTATCGTCAGAGGCGCATGCCAGCACCAGACGCGAGACGCAGGCGGCATCACAGCCCGCCGAGCACGAGCCCGACTTTTGCCTCTTGCAGCCCCGTGCGACCTTGGCAGCGAAGCCCACAAGCACGCGACGTGCAAATGCCACGGTGTCATCCTCTTGTGCTGAGGGTGCGTACAGTGCCGTCTCGCC
The DNA here is from genome assembly GCA_017510875.1 of Atopobiaceae bacterium. Taxonomy (GTDB): domain Bacteria; phylum Actinomycetota; class Coriobacteriia; order Coriobacteriales; family Atopobiaceae; genus UBA1367. The sequence continues at coordinate 791 of JAFWLX010000024.1, forward strand.
AAGCTGGGGCTGGAGGGCATGCTTGCTTGCCAGTCGCATTTGGCCGGCGTGTGCGTGGGCAAGGTATCCTATGCCAACCGCAGCAAGCACCCCCTCGAGTGAGGGGTCGCATGCCAGAACAACAGGCTGTCCCATTGCAAACGCATCTGCAGCCTGCTGGGCACAGCGAGCGACGCCAGCAGGTGTGCTGACCTGCTGGTCTGCTGGCACAGATGGTGGTACGATCCTGTCTTCTGCATGCTCGCTAGAACAGGGAAAGCTGGCCTTCTGCCATGCGCCGCGTGCGGTTGTACGAGCTCTTGCGGGCATCTTCCACCACCCTCCCACGAATGAGCTCTGCGTCTAGCGGGCACCCCTCGTCGCGTCTTCCGTTACAGGTTATGAAGTGGCGTGCCCGTTTGAGGGTGACCTTAAGGCGGGACAGGTCGTCAAACGAGAGCAAGGCGCCCTTGCGTGCCGCAAGAATGCGGCGGGCACCCACAGGGCCAATGCCGGGTACGCGTAGCAGCTCCTCGAGTGAGGCGTCCATGATCTCAAGCGGAAAACGCTCGATGTGGCGAAGTGCCCAGGCCAGCTTTGGGTCTATGTCTAGATCGAGCCAAGGTTGAGAGGGCGTGGCAAGCTCGTCTGCCGAGAAGGCATAGTAGCGCATGAGCCAGTCGGCTTGGTACAGGCGATGCTCGCGCCGCAGGGGCACAGGCGTGCTGCGCTCTGGTAGTACCTTGTCCTCAACCATGGGCATATATGCCGAGAAGAACACGCGCTTAAGGTCAAAGCGCTGGTAGAGCGCATGGGACAGCTGGAGGATGTGGTTGTCGTCCTCGGGGGTTGCCCCAATGATGAGCTGTGTTGACTGGCCGGCCGGAGCAAAGCTACGCCTTCGGCTGCCTATGCTTGAGTGGGGGCGCAGGGTAAGGCTGTTGCCGTTTGAGCTAAGGCGCAAGCCCTCACGCGCGTGGTCGGGGAGCCGTTTTCTTCGCGGCTTGCCTTTTGCCACAAGGGCCTGCTCCTCAATATCGCGCGTGGTACGAATCTGCGCCATAGGCTCCATGACCTGTGACTTGCTCTTCTCGGGGCAAAGACGCGCCAGCGAGGTGGCGCTGGGTAGCTCGAGGTTGACCGAGAGGCGGTCGGCAAGCCTGCCCAGGCTGTCAACGAGCTCGGGTGAGGTACCTGGTATGACCTTTGCGTGCACGTAACCGTTAAAGAGGAGCTCGTTTCTAAGGATGCGCAGGCACTCGATCATGCGCTCTGTGGTGGCATCGGCCGTGCCCAGCACGCCCGATGAGAGAAAGAGCCCCTCAATGTAGTTGCGCTTGTAGAAGTCAACCGTAAGCTCTGCAAGCTCGCGTGGGGCAAAGGTTGCCCGCGCGCACGATGCCTGGCGCCTGTTGACGCAATAGGCGCAGTCATAGCTGCAGACATTTGACATGAGCACCTTGAGCAGGGTGACGCAGCGCCCATCGGGCGTGAACGAGTGACAGCACCCGGCAGGGGAGGAGTTGCCCAACCTTCCTGCTTTTGCCGGCCTGTCCGACCCAGACGAGGTGCAGGCAACGTCATAGCGGGCTGCCTCTGCCAAAATGTCAAGCTTGCCCAAGGTATCCATGCCCGCCTCCCCAGATACAGTACAAACGTTCTACCATGATAATCGAACATGTGTACCTTGTCTAGGAAAAGCGAGCAATTTGGTGCCATAACAGAAGAACCTCGGGGAACAAAGGACTGCGAAGTGGGCCTATAAGCCGGGTTCTGTCGTGGACGACCATTTATCTACTCCCAGCGTCACCGCTGGGCTCTAGCACGCTACCCGAGCGCGGTGCGGGCCACACCATGGCGCTCCTACATGCGCTTGCTCCGGAAGGGGCTTGCCAAGCCGCCGTGTTGCCACGACGCTGGTGGTCTCTTACACCACCGTTTCAGCTTTTCTCTCACCCGCCAAAGGCGGGCAGCGGGAGTCTTCTTTTCTGCGGCGCTTTCCGTCGGGTTACCCCGCCAGGCCGTTAACCTGCTTCCTGCCCTATGGAGCCCGGACTTTCCTCACGTCGGCATTGCTGCCGGCCCGCGGTCGTCTGGCCCACTTCGCGCGTCCGATTGTAGCATCTATACCCATCCTGCGCACGGCTATGCCCTCAGCAGCATCGTTTATAGATAATCCGATTATGATGCGTTGTCACAACGCTATGCTCATGACACTGCCTTATAGATTCGCCATATCTTTTTGGTGCCACTCTTCCGCAGTTGGGAAGTGGTCTTTGCACAAGCGAAGGAGCACGTAATGGCTAAGGACAATATCGAGCTGGCACGCACCATAGTCGACCTTGTGGGCGGACCTCAAAACATTGCCATGGTTACCCATTGTGTCACGCGCCTGCGATTCAAGCTCTATGACGACTCATATGCCAAAGATGACGAGATAGAGAAGCTTGATGACGTGCTTTCGGTGATAAAGGCCCATGGCCAGTATCAAGTGGTAATAGGTCCCGACGTATACGATGTGTATGAGGCGGTGCTCAAGGTGGGTTCTCTTTGGGATGATGACACCATCGATGAGACGCAGGCAAAGGCCGTAGAGGGCATGGGGCCTCAGGGTTTAAGCGGTCTGCTTATCGACCTGATCTCGTCCATTGTGGCGCCCTGCTTGGGCTGCATTGCCTCTACGGGCATGATCAAGGGCTTTTTGGCGCTGTGGGACTTCATTGCGGTGCAGGTTACGGGTGCTCACATTACTGGATGCGGGGCCTACACGGTTCTCTATGCCATCGCTGACGCCTTCTGGTGCTTCTTGCCTATCATGCTGGGCATAACCTCGGCCCGGCGCTTCAAGATGAACGACCTGCTAGGTGCCGCCATTGGCGCGGCTATGTGCTATTCGTCTATCACCAACCTTTCGGCCACGGCCTTTGCCGGAAGAGAAGGCGTGAACTTCCTGTTCCAAGGCACCATCTTTGAGATGCGCTACGTCACCACCTTCTTTGGGATCCCCCTTATCACACCGGCCTCAACGGGTGGTTACACCTCAACGTTTGTTCCGGTCATTCTGGCCGTGTGGTTTAGCTCCTATATCTTCAAGTGGGCAAACAAGAACATTCCCCCAACCCTCAAGCTCTTCTTGGTGCCCATGATCACGCTTTTGGTTGGCGGCACGGTCACGCTTTTGGTCATTGGACCCATCTCGTCCATTCTGATGAACCTCATCAGTGCCTTCTTCAACTTGCTCATGAACATACCGGTGGTGGGCGGTACCGTGGCCGGTGCGGTCTTGGGTACCGTCTGGCAGGTTCTGGTCATCTTTGGCTTCCATTGGGCGCTCATACCCATCAAGTTGTCCAACATGGGTACCTATTTCTACGACTTTGCACTGTCTCCGCAGTACGGCTGCACGTGGGGCCAGATTGCCTGTGTGCTGGCCGTGATACTCAAGACCAAAGACGAGGAGCTTAAGCGCACCGGTGTTGCCGCCTTCATTACAGGCCTCTTTGGAACCACCGAGCCCGCCATCTATGGCGTGACGCTGCCCCTAAGGCTGCCGTTTGTCATTTCGTGCATTGCGGGAGCCGTGTCGGGCGCCTTCTATGGACTTATGGGGACCTCGTCGTTCATGATGGGCTATTCGGGCCTTCTGGGTCTTACGTCGTTTATCGACGCGCGCACGCCCGAGCAGATAGAGGCGTGGGCGGGAACGTCTTACTACCTGCCCGAGCAAGGCATCTTCCATATGGTGGTAGCTGCAGCGGGCGTGGTTATCGCCTTTGCTGTGGGCTTTGTGCTCACATGGCTCTTCTGGCGCCCCAAAGAGGAGTAGGCCTGCTACAAAGAGGGGTATCCGCAGGACCCTTCCAGAGCCGTCAAGGCACGAGAGGAGAGCAGGGACATGTCTGCACGCCATTTCAAACGGGAAGAAACGTCGCAGATGGTAGGGGGTGCGCCCTTGCCAGACGACACTCCCATGCCAGAAGGTGCGCTCCCCACAGACACTGCGGCGCAAGCCCCGCTGCCCAACCCGCAAGCTCATTCCATAAGCTCGCCGCGCCGCAGCCGCGTTTTGCCCATCGTGTTGGGAGCCCTCCTGTCAATCGTCTTCATCGCTCTTTGTGCGGGCGCCATCTGGTATGCCAAGGTTGACCGGTCGCTTAAGCCCGGCGAGGACGGCGCCGCCCTTACGGCAACCCTCACTACGCAGCAGGAGGCTGCGGAGCAGGGCGACTTGCAAGGGACGTACGTGCTGTTGGTGGGTTCCGACGCGCGGGAGGGTGACACCGTGAGCCGTGGTGACGTGCTCATGCTGGCCCGCATCGACTCGGCGGGGCACAAGGTTACCCTCGTCTCCATTCCACGCGATACCATGGTCAACATTGCGGGGGCGGTGGGAATTCAAAAGATCAATGCAGCCTATGCCTTTGGAGGAGCGTCTACCGCCGTATATGAGGTCTCGCGCTTTTGCGGGGTGCCCATCAGCCATTACGTCGAGATTGACTTCAACGGCCTTAAGAAAGTCGTGGACTTGCTTGGCGGCGTGCAGGTTAACATTCCCGAGACGGTCTCGCTCTCACAAGGCGGCACGATCGAGGCTGGGCAACAGACGCTTACCGGCGAGCAGGCCCTTGCGTACGCCCGCGAGCGCTACGGGGCATCGGGTGGCGACTTTAGTCGTGCTCAGGCCCAGCGCCTTATCGTGCAAGCCATCATCTTGCAGGTCATGCAGGCCAACCCGGCGGAACTGCCCGTTCTTATTGGGAGCCTTGCCCAATGCGTCAAGACCGACTACTCCATGTCCGATGCAATTGCGCTGTCGTTGCAGTTGCGGAAGGGCGAGAACACCGTATACTCGGCGGTGTGCCCCAGCTATACCCTCTGGCAGGACGGCGTAAGCTATGACGGGACCATGTTTAACGAGTGGCGTGACATGATGAAGCGCGTGGACGCCGGGCTGGACCCAAACGATACCACGGTACCCATTCCCGAGCCGCAGGCCTCGGATCCCAAGTTGGGCGAGGCTGCCAACTCCGCAGCGCCCATCGACTACTATCCGCTCATTTCTCAGGGAATGACAACAGAAAACGTGACGGCAGGCGAGGCGGAAGCTGCCGCAGAGGGCGCAACCGAGGGCACAGCAGAGGATGCGGCATAGGACGTGGTGCAGAAGGCCCCCTACGAGGGCAGTGGGACCTACGGCGTGATGATGCTACTCGCCCGTGCCGTATTTTGAGAGGTATGCCGTGGGCTCAATCTGCTCGCCACGTTTGTCTTGAGGCGTTTCGCCTGCGCTTTGGGGATATCCGCAGGTCTCGCGACCCAAAGCGTGATAAAGCCCGTTGGAGATAACATACCCTTTGGCACCTGCCAGAACGTCTGCCGTGGTGCCCGAGGTGGGAGCGTTGCCTGCGGGGAAGGAGAACGCCATGAAGACCTCGTCATCCTCGTCGCTGGTGACCCACGTGATGTCCGAGAGCAGGTAGGGCGTGTCCTCGTCCTCGTTCTGAACAGCTGTGTCACCAAGCGTTGACGCAAAGGCGGCGGCACGCTGGACCTCTAGGTCGGTCAAGTTCCAAGGCGAGATGTCGGCTGTCTCGCTTACCGTATGCGTTACCACAAGACGGCTCCCCATGCTGGATATGCTTGCAGAGTCGCCAGCGGTAACAGAGACGTTTTGGCCATCAAAGACAAGCTGCTGCATACGCTCTTCAAGCTCGTCTTGTGAGAGCGGGTCGGGCAGCTCGGGAATCGCGTCGTTGCTCTTTGAGGTAGACCCTGTTGTCTTCTTCTTGACGGTGGCCTTGGGGACTTCTGTGGCTGGTTTGTCTGCCGTGGCATCTGTGTCCACAGAAGCCGACTCGCCTTGGGTCGCTATGGCGGGCTCTTCTGCGACGGGCTCGGTTGAAGCAGGGGAGGACTGCAGCGAGGGTAGTGCCACAAGGGTCCCCACAAGAAGACCGGCACCAACAAGGCCACCAATCGCCAAACCTGCGGTCTTGTGCCTGTCAATGACTGCCTCGGCCTGCTCGCCCTGCTCTAGGCCATAGACCGTGGGCTCCGTGTCGATGTCGACCTCAGTGAGCGAAGCGCTCTTTATGATGTCAAGGCTGGCCGTGTCATCGGTGATGGCTTCGCTCTTCTTGGTGCTATCCATGGGGTCTCCTCTTTCGTGCGTTCCGTAGCTTCACGGATGCCTCTAACCCTCTTTAGCGCTACAGGTGGTATGATAGCAAGCCTTGTCGCAAGAGCAACAGGGTAGAAAACCGACCGCTCGCACCCAACAATTGTGCCTCACACAGGCCGTTCGCTGCAATTGACGTGTAGGGACGCGGTGTTGGCTTTCTGTGCCTTTATAGAATCTGTTAGGATAAACAATGTTGCGGCCTAAAGCGGTGAGCGGTTAGGTAAGGAAGAGCGGGCCGTTTGAAGCATGAAGGGGGTTGCTATGCAACCAGGCGAGGAGATTGAGAACCTGATATCTGAGCTCGAGCAGGTTGTGAACGAGGGTAGGACACCCTTCGGTGGCGGCGCTGGCAAGAAGATCGTTGACGTAGGTGACATCTACGAGATCATCGACGAGATCCGTCGTGTGTTCCCGCAGGAGTTTGCCGATGCGCGTCGTATCGTCAAGGAAGAGAACGAGAGAATCGACCACGCAAACATGCAGGCCGAGGCCATCATCTCTGACGCCCAGCAGCAGGCCATGATTCTTGCGAGCGACCAAGAGATCGTTCGTCTTGCCGAGCAGCAGGCGGCATCGATTCGCGACCAGGCGCAGCAGTACGAGCGCGACACGCGTTACAACGCCGAAGAGTATGCCGACACGGTGCTTGCCCACCTTGAGGACAATATCAAGTCGCTTACCAACTCGGTCGCACGCGTGCGCCAGACGCTGTCCGAGAACTCTGGCGCTCGTAACTCCTCCAACCGCGTTGACTGGTAGTGTCCATGCAGCAAGTCACGGCCATTCTTGATGATCGCTTGGCAAATGCAGGCGATACCCTGCCTCTTGCCGGTCATGTAGACGAAGACGGCTACCGTTTGGGCGAGCATGAGTTTACGTTGCCGGCGGGGCTTGACTACGACCTTATGCTCACCAATGCCGGCGAGGGCATTTTGGCCACAGGAATAGTGCGCGCCCATGTGATAGGCACCTGCGACCGTTGTCTTGAGCCTGCGGAGTTTGACCTTGCCGCAGAGGTGGACGAGTACTTCTTGTTCAAGGCTCCATCCGAGACCGAGTCTCTAGGTGACGACGAGGAAGACGTGGACTTCTCGCTGGTGGGCGACGATCACACCATCGATCTTTCAGAGGCACTGATGTCGGCTGTCCTCATGGAGACGCCTTTTGTGGTGCTGTGTCGCGAGGACTGCCGAGGTCTTTGTCCGGTATGCGGCCAGAACCTTAACGAGCACGATTGCGGTCATGCCGCGCAGGCAGAGGAAGAGCGCCTTTCCGAGAGCCCCTTTGCCGTGCTGCGCAACCTTAAGCTGGACGAATAACAATTCTCTGTTAGAGAGTACTTTTCCATGCTGCACAGCCATGGTTGTTACTGGCCACGGGCAGGTTTAGCCGGTGACCCTCGGGGCGCCTCTGAGGCTGCTC
>JAFWLX010000293.1 GCA_017510875.1 Atopobiaceae bacterium
CCCCGAGGAGTGGGGTGGCGAGAACATGTTCGTGGACATCTCGGCCCGCCAGAAGATCGGCATCGACGACCTCCTCGAGACGGTGCTGCTGCAAGCCGACGTCCTCGAGCTGAAGGCGAACCCGGACACCTTCGCGTCCGGTAGCGTGCTCGAAGCCAAGCTCGACCGCGGCCGCGGCTCGGTCGCCACCGTGCTCGTCACCCGTGGTACCCTGCGCGTGGGCGATGCCCTCGTGGCTGGCATGTGCTTCGGCAAGGTGCGTGCCATGTTCGACCACAAGGGTCGCCAGGTGAAGGAGGCCACGCCGTCCTACCCGGTTGAGATCCTCGGCCTCCAGAGCGTTCCGATGGCCGGCGACGAGTTCCGCGTGTTCCAGGACGACCGCGATGCCCGTAACCTTGCAGACGAGCGTGCGCTCAAGGCCCGCATCGAGGAGCAGAACAAGGTCAAGCACATCACGCTCGAGAATCTCTTCTCGACCATGGAGGATGCCGAGGTCAAAGAGCTCAACCTCATCATCAAGGCTGACGTCCAGGGTTCCATCGAGGCTCTTCAGGACTCCCTTGACAAGATGGACCAGTCCGAGGTGCGCATCAACACCATCCACTCTGCCGTGGGTGCCATCTCGGAGACCGACGTGGTGCTCGCCGACGCCTCAAACGCCATCATCATTGGCTTTGGCGTGCGTCCCGATGCCAAGGCACGTGCCGCGGCCGAGCGCACCGGTGTCGAGATTCGCTCCTATGACGTCATCTACAAGGCCCTTGAGGACCTTGACGCGGCGCGCATTGGCATGCTGAAGCCCACCGAGGTTGAGGTTGCCACTGGCTCTGCCATCGTGCTTGACACCTTCAAGGTGCCTAAGGTGGGCATTGCCGCAGGCGTCCGTGTTGAGGAGGGCGAGATTGCCTCCACCGACTCGGTCCGTCTGGTGCGTGACGGCATTGTGGTGTACAACGGCAAGATCGCCTCGCTGCGCCACTACAAGGACGATGTCAAGAGCTTGCGTTCTGGCTCGGAGGGCGGCATTGGTCTCGAAAACTTCCAGGACATCCACCCAGGCGACGTCATCGAGTCGTATCGCATCGATGAGGTCGCGCGCACCGAGTAGGTGATGGCATGAAGCAGAACCAAAACTCTCGGCGCATGGCACAGATAGCCCGCGAGAAGCTGGGGTATATCCTGCTGTTTGAGATGAGCGACCCCAGCCTTGCACTGGTGACGCTCACCAGCTGCGAGGTGTCGCTCGACAAGAGTGTGGTGGTGGCCTATGTGAGCTGCGAGGCAAGCCGCTACGATGAGGTCACCCAGGCACTCGCGCGTGCCAAGGGCCGCATACGTTCGCTCCTTGGTCATGCCTTGGGCTGGCGTGTAACGCCCGAGCTTGTGTTTCGTATTGACACTACCGCTGACGAGGCCGAGCGCATCTCGCGTGCATTGCAAAATGTGCCCGAGACCTTGGCAGTCGAGAAGGATGAGGACGGCTACCCCTTGGTGCCTGACAGCAACGGGCAGGAGGCGCAAGACGAATGCTAACCAGCACTGGTGCCCAGCAGGATGACCTATTTGAGGCCATTGCCTATCTGATAGGGGAGGCGCAAAGCATTGTCATCTGCGCCCATACCAACCCTGATGGGGACGCGCTTGGTTCCCAGCTGGCTCTTAAGCTTCTCATAGAGCAGAGGTGGCCTCACAAAGAGGTCACCTGTCTGCTTGCTGACGACGAGCCCTGTCCGCGCATCTACTCGTTTCTTGCGGGTTCGGAAGACTTGATTCCCGCCACGAGCTATACGGGGACGCCCGATCTGTTTATATGCGTTGACCTTTCGATACCCAGGCGGCTCAAGCATGCCGAAGAGGCGTTGCGACGCGCCAAGATGGTGGCCGTCATCGACCATCACCCCTGCGAGAAGCCCTACGGCGACGCCACGCTCATCCGTCCGAGCGCAGCGGCTGCCGGTATTCTCGTGGCCGAGTTTGCCGAGTACTTGGGCGAGAAGATCACACCCCCGATGGCTCAGTGTCTCTTCTGCGCGATAGCCACCGACACTGGTCGTTTTCAATACCAGAATGCCGATGCAGAGGCCTTTGAGGTTGCCAGTAGGCTTGTGGCCTGCGGTGCCAATCCATCGGATGTGTCCCTCAACGTATACCAGAGCTTTAGGCTCCAGTTCCTTCACCTCAAGTCGGTGGTAATGGGCCGTATTACCACCTTTGAGCGCGGACGCATTGCCTACAGCTACGCCACCGTAGCCGATATAGAGCGAACAGGTGCCAGCCTTGATGAGTCTGATGGTCTGGTTGACGTGGTCCGCTCTGTCGCAGGGTCCGAGATTGCGCTCTTCATCAAAGAGGTCAAGCCTGGCAAGGTACGCGGCAACCTAAGGGCCAAGGGTTCCCATGACATATCAAAGGTAGCGCGCGCCCTTGGTGGGGGCGGGCATCGCGCGGCGTCGGGCTTCTCGTATAAGGGGAGCGTGGATGACGCGCTGTGTGCGGCATTGCCCCTGCTCAAAGACCTCCTTAAAGAAGAAGAGGAGGAGGACGCCCGACGCCGTGATGCCCAATGAGACGCGGGAGCAGCGGGATAAACTGCCTCATCGGCATCAACAAGCCCTGTGGGCTCACAAGTCATGACGTGGTTGGGCGCGTAAGACGCATGCTCGGCGAGCGCCGCGTGGGCCATGCCGGAACCTTGGATCCGGCTGCCTCGGGCGTGATGCTTGTGGGCGTGGGGCAGGCTACGCGCTTGCTTGGCCTGCTTACCCTAGATGACAAGCGCTATGTGGCGGATATCAGCTTTGGGACCGAGACCACAACCGATGACAGTGAGGGTGAGGTAACGCGCGAGGCCAAGGTGCCTGCGCGTCTAGCCGAGCCGGCGGTCGCAGAGGTGGTGGTTGCCTCACTCAAGGGGCCTTGTCTGCAAGTTCCTCCTGCGTATTCGGCAATCTCGGTGAATGGCAAGCGCTCGTACGCGCGTGCTCGTGCCGGAGAAGAAGTCGAGCTTGCTCCGCGCCAGGTCATGATTCACGAGGCGCAGCTGCTTGGCGTAGAGCAGGGCGAGCCGCTTGTGTGGAAGTGCGAGCTGCATGTGTCTAAGGGCACGTACATTAGGAGCATAGCGCGAGACTTGGGCAGAAGCCTTCAGACGGCGGCGCACCTAAGTGGGCTTTGTCGTACGGCGTCGGGACCAGTGGACCTAGACAGGTGCTTGACCCTTGAGGAGCTTGAGGAGAGGGGGGCACAGCGCATAATGGAAGCTGCGCTTGACCCTGTTTTCGTGCTGGGGTGCGCCACACACGAGTTGAATGACTACGAACTTGATGCCGTGCGGGTGGGTAAGCAGTTTAGCTGCAAAAACGTGCGTGATAGTAACGGATTGACACGTCTGCCGGCAGTTGGCGAGCGGGTATGCCTGACACGCGAGGGGTCTCTTATGGGTGTCTGGCGTCAAGGTGAGGCACGCCTTGCCTGCGAGACAAACTTTCCGCAAGGAATTGGGGGTGTTGCGTTGTGAGCGTGATGCCTAGCTTTCCCTTTAGCCATGAGTCGCTCGTACACCTGGTTCGCAGCTCGGTACCAGATGATTCAGGTGGCCTTGAGGGCGGCTCAGGGCGTGAGTTGGATTGCGCTTCCAAAGGCCCTACTGCCTGTGCCGTGGCCATTGGCGCCTTTGACGGCGTACACGAGGGGCACAGGCAGCTGATAACTGACTGCGTACGCGACGCGGCAAGCAATGGTTTGCGGTCGGTGGTAGTGACCTTTGATCCCGACCCTTCCGAGGTCGTCTCTGCAGGAGAAGCACAAAAGCGCCTGCTCTCCATAGAAGATCGCGTGCGTTTTGTGTATGGCTTGGGTGTAGATGAGGTTCTGGTGCTTCCCTTTACCCATGAGCTGGCATCTCTTGAGCCTCAGGCATTTGTAGAGTTGCTGTTGCAGAAGATAGGCCCCATAAGCATTGCCCATGTGGGCGAGAACTTTCACTTTGGCGCAAGGGGTGCAGGTGATGTTGCCACGCTTGTAGACTGCGGTAAGACCAGGGGTTTTGCTGTGGTCTCGCATTCCCTGCTGCGCAAGGCTGACGTGACGGGAGCTGCCGACCAAATGGTTCCCGTCTCATCCACGTCCATTCGCGATCTTCTCTCTAAAGGTAAGGTGCATGAGGCGGCAGACCTTCTGGGCCGTTGTCACTTTGTACGCGGAAGTGTGGTGCATGGCAGGGGAGAGGGGACCTCGTTTGGGTTCCCCACGGCAAATGTATCCTGTGATGGTAGGATTTGCTTGCCGTGTGAGGGGGTGTATGCCTGCATGGTGACAAACGGCCAGAGCGCATGGCCGGCCGCGGTCAACGTGGGTGCGCCGCCATCGTTTGCCGAGCGGAGCGCCGATGTGCCCAAAGCCTTCCTCGAGGCCAACCTCATAGGATTCAACGGTGACCTCTACGGATGTGAGCTGGCCGTCGTCTTTGTGGAGTGGCTGCGCGCCTCGCGTCCGTTCTCGTCGCTTGACGAGCTTGAGCGTGTGGTGCTGGGCAACATAGAGTGGGTTCGCCAGAACATTGGCGATGCTGGTGTGGAGGTTGGCCGTTGATCACCGATGAGGACAAAGAGCGTGTGCGTCAGGCAACCGACGTTCTTGCACTGGTTGGCGAGACGGTCGAGCTACGCCAGCGTGGCAACAGCTACTGGGGATGCTGCCCCTTTCACCAGGAGAAGAGCCCCTCGTTTCATGTGGACCCACAGACTGGTCTTTGGAAGTGCTTTGGCTGCGGCAAGTCGGGAGACCTCTTTGCCTATGTGATGAGACGGGAGTCGTTGGAGTTTCCCGATGCGGTGCGCTATCTGGCGGATAGGGCTGGAATAGAGCTGCAGGAGGAGCGCGGTGTCCACCATGGCCCCAGAAGAAACCGCCTGATGGAAGCCTTAGCCGAGGCCGAAAGCTACTACAACACCATGCTCATGCGCGGCCGTGGGAAAGGTCCCGACTCGGGAAGGCGCTATC
>JAFWLX010000294.1 GCA_017510875.1 Atopobiaceae bacterium
CACCCAAAGGGCGGAGCGTGGAAAAGGGACGGTCCCCCAATCCACGTTTGGGTCTCCAGCTACTCCTCGCGGGCCTCGCGGGCCAGGGGAAGGCGGATGGTGAACGTCGTGCCCTTGCCCAGCTGGGACTCCACAGCAATCGTGCCGTTATGCTGGTCAACAATCTCCTTGGTAATGGAGAGACCAACGCCCAGGCCTCCGGACACACGCTCGCGACTTGCATCAGAGCGCCAGAAGCGCGAGAAGATCTTGGGAACGTCCTCCTCGGCAATGCCAATGCCCGTGTCGGAGACCGCGATAATTGCGTCCTTGCGGTCGTTGTCAACCGACACCACAATCCAACCGCCAGACGAGGTGTAGCGCATGGCGTTGGACATGAGGTTGGTAATGGCCTCTCGCACAAGGTCGGGGTCGATGTCGGCATAGCACTCGTGACGGCTGGTCTTGTCATCAAAGCGCAGGTGCAGCCCGCGCTCGTGGAACAGCTGATGCTGCACCGACACCAGACTGCGCACCAAAGCCACTACATCGGTTGTCTCAACCTTAAGCTGCCGCTTGCCGTTCTCTATGCGCGACAGGCGCAGCATGGCGTCTACCAGGCGCGACAGCCGCCGTACCTCTGAGGCAACCGTCTCAAAGTGCTCGTCATCGGCGGGCAGCACGCCGTCCTGCATGGCCTCAACCGTAACGAGCATGGCCATAAGCGGCGTGCGCAGCTCGTGCGCAACGTCGCTGGTAAGGCGATGCTCAAACTTGATGTCGCGCTCAAGCGTGTTGGCCATGCTGTCAAAGGTCTCGCCCAGACGACCTATCTCGTCATCGCCCGTAAGGCCCGTGCGCGCCGTAAGGTCTCCGCCGCGAATCTGGGCGGCCGTAGAGGTGATGATCCTGATGGGCCGCGTAAGAGATCGCGAGGCAAACGAGCCCATGATAAACGCAAGCACCACGGCCACCAGCGCCGATGTTGCGATGGCCATGTACGAGCTGTTTCTAAACGCCGCGTCAGACTTGGTGAGCAGGGCCTCGGAGCCAAACGACCACAGACGCACCTGACCCACCACCTGGCCGTCTGCATCAAGCACGTCAGCCGTTACGATGGAGTCGGCCTCGGTTGGTATCACCGTAGTTGTGGCAGAGGGCGATGCCATGGACGCCGACGCAGACAGATCGTCAACAGCAACCCTTGACTTACGCGAGTTGCGATTACGGGTCAAGGCCCACGTGTCGTCATACAGCACGCCGCCCTCTGCGTCTATAACCTGCACGCCCACCTCGGTTGAGGCCAGAGACGCATTTTGGGCATACTCAAGTGCCTCGTCGGTCCACTTGCCGGCTTCCTGGTACTGCGCCGAGAGCGTATCGGCCGTGGACTGCGCCAGGCGCTGCATGTTCTCGCGCGTGTACCCGCGAAACTGCCCCTCCCACACATAGGCCAAAACCAAGGTCATGACCACGGCCGTAACGGTTGCCACCAGCGCAAAGAAGAGCATCATCTTCATGCGGAAGGTACCGCCAAAGCGCGAGTGCGGCTCGGGACGCATGGTATTGTACGAGGCCTTATTAGCAGGGGAAGAGGAGTCGCCCCCTCTTCCCGTTACAAACGTCTTTGCCACAAGAGCTCCGTGTTACTCGGCGTCGGCCTGACGCTGGGGAGCCTCAAAGCGATAGCCCACACCGTGCACGGTATACAGCCAGCGCGGGTTGCGCGGATCGTCGCCAAGCTTGGCACGAAGGTTCTTTACGTGGCTATCGATGGTGCGCTCGTAGCCCTCAAAGTCGTAGCCCAGCACCTTCTCGACCAGCTCCATGCGGGTGTACACACGGCCGGGATAGCGGGCAAGTGTGGTGAGCAGCTTAAACTCGGAGGCAGTGAGGTCAACCTCGTTACCCTCGACGGTAACCTTATGACCCGAGATGTCGATGACCAGATCGTTGAAGTCAAGCACCTCAAGGGCGGGCTCGGTCTCGGCGTGGGCACGACGCAGCAGGGCGCGTACGCGCGCAACCAGCTCGCGCGGCGAGAAGGGCTTGATAAGATAGTCGTCGGCGCCAAGCTCGAGACCAATAATACGGTCTTCTACCTCGCCTTTTGCCGTCAGCATGATGATAGGCACGTTGGAGGTCTCACGAATGGCACGACACACGCGCTCGCCCGACAGCTTGGGCAGCATGAGGTCAAGAATGATGAGGTCAAACGAGTGCTTCTCAAACTCCTCAAGGGCGCTCTGGCCATCGCCCACGCCACGCACGGCGTAGTTCTCGCGCTCGAGATAGGCCGCCACGGCATCGCGGATGGCCTTCTCGTCCTCTACCAGCAGAATCCTCTTTTCATCTGAAGCCATGATGGCCTCCTTCGTTAGCAGCCTATAGCCCTAAGGGCAGACGTATATCATTAGTTTACCGCAAAACGTCCACATTTAACACGTGCCTACAGGGCAAAGCTCCTTACGGTTACGGTGGACGGGTAACCCGTCTTGGCATCCTTAACCGTAGCAAAAGTTATAAAGTGCGAGCACACACCCTCACTGGCGGGGTACTCGCCGTAGTCAACGCATCTGTTGGTTGCGCCAAGGATGGAATACGTCTGGCGATCGGTGTCCACCACAAAGTACGAGGCGCGACTCTTGATGATATAGAGGTTATCCTTGCCAGCTACCTGAGCATATGGCTCGCGCACCAAGCTAATAAAGGGTCCGTCGCCCTGACCTATGTAGGTGCCCATACGCCCAAGCAAGCCGCCAGAGGCATAGTTTGCCTCAATCGAGAAGGCAAAGCGGTTTCCCATGTACACGGCCCTAAAGGGACGCACGGCTTGTGGAAGCACCAGCTGGTCAACCGTTGTTGCAAGGTTGTCGTTTAGGTTGTATGCCGTAATGCCGTAGAAGATGCCCTTGTCGGCTCGCACGCGCGGTGCCAGCGTGATTGTGGTGTCCGAGATGGCTGGCGGTGTGGCAAAGCGGCCAGGTGACTCCACAACAGATTGGGCGTCATGGTCACCCATGTGCCAAAGATAGCAAAATGAATGCTCACGGGTTTTGGTACCCGTAATTGAGGGCATAACCTGCCAGATTACCATGTCGCCCACAACGGCAAACAAAGGCGGGTCCCAGTCAGCGTCACCCTCTCCAAGCGTGGACACCTGGCCAGAGACAGCACCATCTGCAAAGCGCTGAGCGTACAGAGCCCAGTTGCGCTTGAGCATGTCAATCTCTATCCAGGCATACACCTGATCAGAACAGCGCACGTCGTAGATGGCCATGTTTGGCTCGTTGCCCATAACAAGGCTGGTAAGAACGTCAACAAAGGCACCGGTATCCGTTGACAGCGCCGTAGCCTTGACCACGGGAATGGCCGATGAACCTGCCGCAAGGGCCGGCACCCACGAGCTCAAGGACGGGCGCAGCACCGTACCCGCCGGTAGCTCCCAGGTGGCCGTCTCGGCAAGGGAGAGGTCTACCTCTGTATAGCCGTTTTCCTCGTCAAGAATATTGTTCTGGGCCTTCTCGTCAACCACCACAGGATCCGAGACTTCCTCGCCCTTGTGGAGGCAACCCGAGAGCAGACCAACAGAAGCTGCGGCAAGCGTACCTGCCGCACCGGCCCTAAACAGACCGCGCCTAGTTATGTTGCCAAAGATTGATATGGGTGGCTCCTAAGACATGCGCGCACGCGCCTCGGCCTGAGCTTGACGCAGCGCTATGGTCATCTGGTCTGCGCACGAGGTGGGCCTAGGGCCGCACGTGTTGCCAGCAAGCAGGTCCACAATCTGGTCTACCGGCTGCCCGGTAACCAGCTTGGCCACGGCCTTGGTGTTACCGTTGCAGCCTCCATCAAAGGCCACGCCCTCAATGGTAGAGCCGTCGTCAGACACAGCCACGCGAATAGCCCTTGGACAGATGCCCTTGGGTTTGTAATCAAGTATGTACAAGGTTCTCTCCCTTTGTGTTGATGCAAGCAGGTCTTAGTATACCGCCTTGGGTCCAAATCTGACTATTACGTTGCTTGCCCATCATCTCTCGTGCGTATGCGGTTAGAATCAACGGTGGCACAGGATTGTGGTGAAAGGAAAGCTCATGATTGATCGCTATACCCGTCCCGAGATGGGACACATCTTCTCCCTTGAGAATAAATACGCCATCTGGCAGGAGATAGAGGTGCTGGCCTGCGAGGCTCACGCCGAGATGGGTGTGATTGGCATAACGCGCGAAGAGGCTCAGTGGATTCGCGATCATGCCTCCTTCAAGAAGGAGGAGGTAGACGAGATTGAGGCCGTAACCAATCATGACGTCATTGCCTTCCTTACCAACATGGGCCAGTACATTGACGCCGAGGTAGGCGAGGACGAGCCAAAGCCCAGCCGCTGGGTGCACTACGGCATGACCAGCTCGGATCTGGGCGACACGGCACTCTGCTACCAGCTGACACAGGCCACCGACCTTATCATTGAGGACTGCCGCCGCCTGGGCGAGATCTGCCGTCGTCGTGCCTTTGAGGAGCGCGACACCCTGTGCGTGGGGCGCACGCACGGCATTCATGCCGAGCCCATGACCTTTGGCATGAAGTTTGGCAGCTGGGCGTGGGAGCTCTACCGCGACTTGCAGCGCCTGCGCGATGCGCGCAAGCAGGTGGCCGTGGGCGCCATCAGTGGTGCCGTGGGAACCTACTCGTCCATTGACCCCTTTATCGAGAGCTACGTGTGCGAGCACATGGGGCTTGCCAGCGACCCGCTATCCACGCAGGTCATCAGCCGCGATCACCATGCGTACCTGGCCAGCGTGCTGGCCACCACAGCGGCCACCTGTGAGCGCATTGCGCAGGAGGTGCGTGCGTACCAGAAGACCGACACCCTTGAGGCCGAGGAGCCCTTCCGCAAGGGGCAGAAGGGCTCAAGCGCCATGCCGCACAAGCGCAATCCCATCACCGTCGAGAAGGTGTGCGGCCTGTCTCGCTGCGTTAAGGCAAACGCACAGGTGGCCTACGACAACGTTGCCCTATGGCACGAGCGCGACATTAGCCACTCGTCCAACGAGCGTGTGGCCCTGGCTGATAGCTTCATTGCGCTTGACCACATGTTCCAATGCCTCATCCGCATTATGGATGGGCTGATTCTGTACCCCAAGAGCATGGAGGCCAACCTCAACCGCACGCGTGGGCTTATCTACTCGTCCAAGGTGCTGCTGGCGCTGGTAGACACAGGTATGACGCGCGAGGATGCCTACGCCGTGGTGCAGCGCAACTCCATGCAGGTGTGGGAGGACGTGCAGCAGGCACGTGCGGGCAAGACCCTGCGCGAGCGTCTTGGGGACGACCCCGACTGCACGCTTGCCAGCGAGCAGCTTGACGCCATCTTTGACCCATGGAGCTTCTTGGGTCGCATCGACGTGGTGTTTGACCGCCTGGAGACGCTCAGCTTTGACTAGGGTCGCTTCGTGTGGCGTTTGAGCCCATCGACAGCCAGCCAGTCCGTCAAATTGACGATAGTTTGCGTCTAATGAGCGTACGGCAAGCGGCCGGTCCGTCAAATTGACGCTAGTTTGCCTCAAATCAAGCGAAGTAGCGTCAATTTGACGGACCGGCCGCTTGCCGTACGTTTGACATTCCAAGAGTGACGTCAATTTGGCGTACCGGTCATCGGCCGTACACTCAACATGAGAGAAGTTATGTCAGCTTGACGGACTGGCCACGGCGTACCTTCGCGCGGGCCGCGCTACTCTATGACGCCGCCCTTGTCGCGGATGGCCTTAACCTGGCGGCGGTCGTGCTTAAGCACGCGGCTTGCCTCGCGCAGCTGCTCGCGCACGGCATCGTGGCCGGTGCCGCCGTAGGTTGTCCTTGCCCGGGCAA
Organism: Atopobiaceae bacterium; assembly: GCA_017510875.1. Classification (GTDB taxonomy): domain Bacteria; phylum Actinomycetota; class Coriobacteriia; order Coriobacteriales; family Atopobiaceae; genus UBA1367. The sequence goes on from JAFWLX010000294.1 coordinate 5,845, forward strand.
TGGCCTCGGGATCAAGCTCGCCCACAATGTCATCGCGGAATACCGGCGAGGCCTCCCTAAACTCCTCGAGCGTGAGGTCTTCAAGACCCTTACCGTGCTTCTCGCAGTAAAGAACCAGCTCGCCCACAATCTCGTGCGCCTTGCGGAAGGGCACCCCGCGTTTGGCCAGGTAGTCGGCCACATCGGTAGCCGCGGTAAAGCCAAGGCCCGCCTCGCGCAGCATCACGTCGGCGTGCACGGTCCAGGTGTCTATCATGCCCTCCATGCAGATCATGCAGTCGCGCAGAGTGTCAAAGGCATCGATGGCGCCTTCCTTGCACTCCTGCAGGTCTTTGTTATAGGCCAGCGGCAGTGCCTTCATCGTTACCAAAAGGCCCACCAAGTCACCTATCACACGGCCGGTCTTGCCACGCGTGAGCTCGGCAAAGTCGGGATTCTTCTTCTGCGGCATAATGCTTGAGCCGGTGGCGTAGCTGTCCGAGAGCGTAATAAAGCCAAACTCGGTGGTGCTCCACAGCACGATCTCTTCGCACAGGCGCGAGAGGTGAATCATGCTCATGCTGCAGGCATACTCAAGGTCAAGCAGGTAGTCGCGGTCGCTCACCGCATCCATCGAGTTGGGAGAGGGGTGGTCAAATCCCAGCAGCTCGGTGGTGTAGAAGCGGTCGAGCGGATAGGTAGTGCCTGCAAGCGCCGCCGAACCCAAAGGGTTGACGTCTGCCGACTGATAGGCATCGTGCAAACGCTTGAAGTCGCGGGTAAACATCCAGAAGTACGCCAACAATGATGCGAGAACAGCACCGGCTGGGCGTGCTGCAGGTGCGTGTAGCCCGGCATGACCACGCCAAAGTACTTGCGTGCGGCACGCGTTATGACCTTGCGCAACGAGTAGTTCTCGGCCATAAGGGTCAGCAGCATGCTCTTGGCATGCAGACGGATGTCGGTGGCCACCTGGTCGTTGCGCGAGCGTCCCGTATGCAAGCGAGCGCCGGCGGCACCAATGTCGTCAATAAGCTCGCCCTCCACGGCCATGTGGATGTCTTCGTCGTTGATGTCGTACTTAAAGCGCCCCTGGTCAATTTGGTGCGCAATCTCGAGCAGGCCAACCTCAATGTGCTCAAAGTCGCTCTGGCTGATGACGCCCTGGCGCGCGAGCATCTTGGCGTGCGCAATGGAGCCCGCAATGTCCTGGCGGTACATGTTCTTGTCCACCTCGAGCGACGCGCCAAAGCGCTGCGTGAACTCGCTCACGCTCTGCTCAAATCTGCCAGACCAAAGTGCCATGAGGTCTCCTTGCTATGGTGGTGCCTGCCGTTCAGTCATTGTAACCGTTGGCAGATAGGCTAACGTTTTATCACCCAAAACAACAGGATGTGTCAGGGGGACGTTTCTGCTGACACACTGCAGCGTGCCAGCAGAAACGTCCCCCTGACACATTTTGGAACTCCTTCCGTGGAAGGTGTTCCGTCTAAAGCTGATCCTAGAACTGGTCGAAGTCGTGTCCCTCGGCAGCGCGGTGAGCGCCAGGGCCCTGCACCTGCGACCACGTCTTGATAGGCAGGCTATGAATGTCAATGAAGCCCTTAGAAGCCGTGCGGTCAAACGTATCGCCATCGCTGTAGGTGGCCAGGCTGTACTGGTAGATGGAGTAGTCGCTTCTGCGGCCAACCACCGTCAGGCTGCCCTTAAACAGCTTAAAGCGCACCTCGCCGGTCACAAACTCCTGCGTGGAGGCAATGAACGCGTCCAGTGCCTTCTTAAGCTGCGAGAACCACTTTCCGTCGTAGATGAGCGTGGACCACGTCTGGTCAACCTGATGCTTGTAGTGCTGGGTGTCATGATCAAGCACCAGCGACTCAAGGGCCTGATGGGACTTGATGATGGCCAGCGAGGCAGGGCACTCGTAGCACTCGTGGCTCTTGATGCCAATCACGCGGTTCTCAACCATGTCAATGCGGCCAAAGCCGTGCTTGCCCACAATCTCGTTGAGCTCGATAATCAGCGGCAGAAGCTTCATCTTCTTGCCGTTGAGCGAGACAGGCACGCCCTTCTCAAAGCCAAGCGTCACGTACTCGGGGGTGTCAGGGGCATCCTCGGGGTTGACGGTAAGGGTCCAGATGTCCTCGGGCGGCTCGTTCCATGGATCTTCCAGAACGCCGCACTCGATGGCACGACCCCACAGGTTGTCGTCAATGGAGTAGGGCTTAGACGCGGTGGTGGGCACCGGCACGTCGTGCTCCTCGGCCCATTCCATCTCTTGCTCGCGCGTGAGCAAATCCCACTCGCGCACGGGAGCAATGATCTCAATGTCTGGGTCAAGCGCGTGGATGCAGGTCTCAAAGCGCACCTGGTCGTTGCCCTTGCCCGTGCAGCCGTGAGCGATGTAGTACGCACCGTGCTTGTGAGCATAGTCAACCAGGTACTTAGAAATCATAGGACGCGAGAGGGCCGAAAGCAGCGGATAGGTGTCCTCGTAGAGGGCGTTAGCGGCAATGGCCTTGGTAAGCACGCGGCTTGAGTACGACTTGCGCAGGTCAACAGCGTCGGAATAGATGGCGCCCATGTCATAGGCCTTCTGCTTGACCCACTCTAGGTCGGCCTCATCCTGGCCCACGTTTGCACAAATGGCAATAACATCAAGGTTCTTCTCAATCTGCAGCCACTTGACCATGACCGACGTGTCCAGACCGCCTGAGTACGCCAGGACTACCTTTTCCCTATCTGATGCTGTCATGTCTTTTCCTTTCCTGCGGTCGTGCCGCCTTATCGGTTTGCATGTTTGCGCATCTTTGCGCGCATTTTTGCTTAGGTATCGAATACTTGCAGGTACCCATGTCAATAGATTGCATTGACATGAAAATACCCGGCGACGCCGGGTGCTGTTTGGCCCTTATGTGCTTACGAGACTACCCAATCGACTCGCGGACCTACAACAACACGCGCTGGCGTCGCAGCGTGGTACGTCGGCCCTGGCGTCGGAGGGAAGCCTGCAGTGCGTTGTAAGTATTCATATGGGTACCCTCCTTTTGCATGTTGTGTGGTGCCGCTGCTCATTTACGCGTGTAACCGTACCGCACGTATGCATTTTGATGCAATAAAAGGGCAGCTATTGACGCGTTCTTGAAACAAAAGCAACTAACCCGTCGTAACACCGTTGCGGGAAAATCCCACTATGCCAAGCGATCTGCCTCCAGTAGCCTAACCAACGCCTGCGGAGATAAGGCTCCCATCGGACTGTGCTGCGCCAGACGCTCATCACAAGTCACAATAATATCCACCTCTGATGAGCGGGCTGCAGCGAGCACAAGGTTGTCTTCGAAGTCATTGTGGACCGAGCGATACACTATCGCATCCAAGCACTCTCTCCTACCAGTATTTGCTACCAGAGCAACCTCCATGGCGTTGCGCACGCAGCTCCAGGCAATCTCGGTACAGGCAAGTGCATCGCTTTCTGTTAACGTTCCAGCCTCTAAACGCTGCAACCTCTTGAGGGTCGCCCCTACCAAATAGTAGACATCCTTGAGAGATACAGCTGCAACATAAAGTGCATGTGACCCGTTTGAAAGCTCAATAATTCGCTTACAAGCACTGCAACCAGGCTCACGACCCAGATAATAGTCGACCAGCACATTAGTATCGAGCATGATCCTATACATAAGCCTCGTCTTCCTCTATGAGCTCTTCGAAGGCAAGAGCGCGTAGGTCTTGATAGCTCAGCTCCTGAATTCTCCCTGTGGCAAGTCCGCGCTCAGATGCCATTCGCAGCGCCAGTCCAGCTCCATCCACAGGTGCTGTGCACGTGCCCACATTCTCCTGCACAGTGACATCCTTGTGTGCCATAAAGTCCGGAAGCTGCTTTGTTTGAGCAAGATAGCTCCAAAGAGAGCGAATCGCTTCAGTTGCACTTGTCCCAAATCTCGCGAGTACTGCATCTCCTTCGCGTTTAAGGTCTATGTTGAGACGTGCGTTGATTTGTCCAGTCTGCATGCTTGGCTCCTTGCTAGCTTTATTTTGCTAGCATTCTAGCATGCTTTGAGGGGTACGTTAGAGAGCCATCCCTACGTACCTCAGCGTGGATTGGGGGATCGTCCCTTTTTCCACGTTGGCGAAGAGACGCCACAAGTGGTGATGTTATGTAAGCGTCAAAACACAGGCGTCTGGCGATTATCGGTTTGAAAACGGATACTCCTCCTATCGTGTATCGGTTCTCGACAGGAGGAGCGTCGCATGCCCAGGATGAGCAGGGAGGATCGGCTTGCGCAGGCGGAGGATTGCCTGGCCAGCGGGCTGACGGTGAGGGAGTGGTGCGCGGAGAACGACGTGCCGGCACCGACGATGTACGCGTGGCTGCGCAGGCTGAGGGAGGAGGCGCCGCTCGCCGTCGCCCCTGCGTTCGTCGAGCTCGGGGACGTCCCCGACAGCGAGCGACAGGTGTCCGGCGCCCCGATCGTCGCGCGGGTCGGCGGCGTCGAGCTGCTGCTGCCCCACGGCTTCGACGAGTCCGACGCCGCCGCTGCGATGAGGGCGGCGGCGTCGCTGTGAACCCCTTCGCCAACCCGCCGCGCATCATGGTGCAGTCCAGGCCGCAGGACATGAGGGCCGGCATACAGCGGCTGGCCTCCATAGTCGAGGCCGAGCTCGGGTGCGCGCCCGACGACGGCACGCTGTGGTGCTTCGTCAGCCGCGACAGGCGCAAGGCCAAGATGCTTCGCTACGACGGCGACGCGTGGTGCCTCTGGTACGTGAGGCTGTCGCGCGGGTCGCTCAGGTGGTCGCACGACGGCGCGGGCGGGGCCACGCTTGCCATCGACAGGTCGCAGCTGGTGTGCCTTCTGGCGGGCGCCCCGGTCGCCGCAAGGATGCGCCGATGACCTAAATACACATGTCTACCTGCGGTTTCATGGGATAATATGACCATGGGAAAAGCCAACGCCGACATATCCAGCACCGACTGCGCGGCCCTCCTGGAGAGGGTCGCAGGCCTTGAGGCGGCCCTTGCCGCCGTCAGCGCCGACAACGCCCAGCTCGCCGCCGAGCTCGAGCGAGAGCGCTCCGAGTCGGCCGCCAGGACCGAGGCGGCGGTGGCCGAGGCGGTGGCGGCGGTGCGCGCCGAGCTGCAGGCCGTGATCGACTCGCAGGGCGCCGAGAACGCAAGGCTCGTCGAGCAGTTCAAGCTGCTGCAGCAGTCGCACTTCGGGTCGCGCTCCGAGCGCGTCGACCCGTCGCAGCTGTCGCTGTTCAACGACGTCGAGGCCGCCTCGGACGGGGCGCCCGACCCATCCGGGGGCCCTGACGGCTGCCCCGCGCCCCCAGCGCGGCCGAAGGCGCGCCACGGAGCCCCCCGCAAGGTCGACATGTCCAAGCTGGAGACCGTGGTCGTGGAGCACGACATCCCCGAGGGCGAGCGCGGCTGCCCGGCGTGCGGCACGGAGATGGCCGAGGTCAGGGTCGAGGTCACCCGCAAGCTCCGCATCGTCCCCGCGCACCTGGTCTGCGAGGAGCACCGCACCCACGTCTACGTCTGCCCGGCATGCAGCGACGCCAACTCCGCCGGCGAGGAGGCGCCGGCCGTGCTGGTGAGGGCTCCCAGGCCCGCCGAGGCCTTCCCCCGCTCGCTCGCCACGCCGTCGCTGGCCGCGTGGGCGATCGACCAGAAGTACTGCAAGGCGATGCCCCTCTACCGCATCGAGCGCGGCCTGGCGGACCTCGGGTGCGGCGTCAGCCGCGCCGACCTCTCCAACTGGGTGATGCTCGCCTGGGAGCGGTGGCTGGTGCACATACGCGACGGCATACGCTCGCAGCTGCTGTCGGGGGAGGTGATCCACGCCGACGAGACCCCCGTCCAGGTCCTCAGGGAGCCGGGCCGCGAGGCGTGCTCGAAGTCATACTGCTGGGTCTTCTGCGCGCCCGCCTGCGACAGGCACGCGTACGACTACGTCTACGCGCCGACCCGGTCGGGCGAGGTCGTCGCGGCCTACCTCTCGGGGTGGTCCGGCACGCTCGTCACCGACGGCTACAGGCCCTACTTCTCCATCGACGGCGTCACCAACGTCGCATGCCTCGCCCACGTGAGGCGCCGCTTCGCGACGCTCGTCAAGCTCGCGGGCGGCGACGCCGCTGCCGGCGGGGCTTCCGGCGACCCGCGGCTGGCGCTCGACGGCAGGCGGTACGTCGACCGCATCTTCCGCGCCGAGGACGGGATCGGCGACGTGGCGCCCGACGAGCGCGCGCGGCTCAGGGCAGGGGACGTGGGGCGTGCGATGCGCGAGTTCGAGAGCTGGTGCCGCGCCATGCTGCCACACGCCACGCCCGGCCTCAAGCTCGAGGAGGCGCTGCGCTATGCGCTCGCGTACATGCCCTACGTGCGCAACGCCATCGACGAGGGGCGCGCGGAGCTCACGAACAACCGCGCCGAGCGGGCCGTCAAGCCGTTCGTGCTAGGCAGAAAGAACTGGCTGTTCTCCAACACGCCCAGGGGCGCCGAGGCCTCGTGCGGCATCTATTCGGTTGTCACCACGGCCAGGGAGTGCGGCCTCAGCCCCATGGCCTACGTCGAGTGGGTGCTCTCGGAGCTGCCGCTGGCCGGCGACCCCTCGGACCCCGACGTGGCGGCTCGCTTCCTGCCGTGGTCAGACGAGGTGCCCGACCGCCTGCGCGTCGGGCCGGCGGAGACCGAGGACATGCGCGCCACCCAGGAGGAGCCGATCGCCGACGTCGACCCGGGGGCGATGCGCGAGGACGAGTAGAGCACCGTCACCATGTGAATCACCTCCCATCAGACGGAATTGGCTGATGGGAGGAGTATCCGTTTTCAAACCGATAATCGCCAGACGCCTATGTTTTGACGCTTACGCTGTTTCCAGCTTCCTTTGACTCCTCTAGTTCGGCACTAATCAGTCCAGCCACGTTAGCAACCTCAGTCTTGAGGTCTTCAACGTACGCCTTCATAGCCGCATAGATAAACTCTCGCGGATAGTCTTCCGACTCGATAAACGTGATCTCCAAGTCCTTGTCGACCATGAGCTGGGCCATCAGGAGGAAAGTCTCCTTCAGGTCTGCCTGACACTGGGTGTCATCATTTAGGTTGATCTGCTTAACCGAGTGGGCCTCATCATCGAAAACAGCTTCCAAGATGTCGGTGTCATCGACATCTTGGACCCTAAAGGAAACATTCACCACTTCACGAGAGCTCATACATATCCCTCCTGTCGTAAAAGGCGTCCTCGCCGCCTTCGAGAATCTCCATGCTCTCTTTCGACCAAGTTTTCTTATCACCCGGGTTGTCACAGCTGACCATCAAGTTTGAGAAAGGGCTGCCAACGTACACTGCAAAGTCATTGGCCCCATGGTATTCAGCAAGCAGCGCTTGGATGGGCGACGTTCTCACGGCAATGTTTGCGTTATGCGTGGCAACAATCACCGTCTTTCCCCTTGCAGCCAAACCCAGCAGTATGGGTCTAATCTCTCCATCAACGTACGAGTTCCCCAGTCCTCGCTCAGGCTCGTCAAGCAAATAGAAGTCGTGGTCGCCCGCCAGGAACCGAGAGAGCATAATGATGGCGAGTTCTCCATCCGAGGGAACATAAGGTAATGACGTGTTCTTCAGCACCGTATACTTCTTTGCGCCGACGAAGTCGTCAACACTTGATACTCCTCTTTCTCTCATCGTGCGCGCTAGGCCTTCGCATACTGAGACCGCTTTACTCCCGAAGGCCTCCCGCTGCAGCCTCTTTATTGCTTTCCTGATGCCCTCGAGCTGAGTCTTCTTGCTATTGAAATAGTCTGCGGGATTTGTTCCTTCCCCAATCATCAGATAGCGAGTGACCATGAGAATCGTGCCCTTGTCGGCCAATACGCCGAAGACCTCCGACGAGGCGCTGTCTTGTCCGTTGATGTTCTTGAGGATTGCGGAGCAACTCTTATGCAGCTTGATGCGATTCGTGGCGAAGTCAAGGAACCCAGCGCTGCTCGGAGCGGACGGCGAATCACATAGGCGCTCTGCCTGCTTTTTCATGTTATCGATTGAGAACCTGCAGAGCGCAATCGCGTATTTCTCAACCACGAGCGCCTCAGCAGCCTTCGAAGCCTCAAGGGATAGCTCGCCAAGCAGCGCCGTTAGCATTGCCGCTTTTTCTGCCTCCAAGTGGCCTTCTACGTCAACTTGTTCCAGCTCCGCTATGGCAGCGTTGATGTGGTCACGGTCGCTTTTCGCCTTTTCCAATTCGTTCTCTCGCATGAAAAGCGGCAGCGTCGTTATGTCTGCGACCTTAAGTCTCAAACGGTTCCTGTTTGTGATCTTGGATCTGTGATAGTGGATATACGTCGTCTGCAGCGAGATGATGGGGTTCTCGCTCCAATCGGCTATCTCCCTAAATTCGTTTTCGCAGCTTTCCGCCCCTACAACCTGAGCCTTGCAGCTCTCCCAATCAGGTACAAGCTCCTGATCATAGAGACTGCGGTAATTCGCGCTCCTATAAAAGGCGGCTTCTTGGCCTGCCTGGCTTAAGCCGCGGCTGATTGCCTCAATGAGCTTTGTCTTTCCGGAACCCTTCTGCCCAAAAATGATGTTAACGCCCTTGAACAAGTTTATGGTTCGCTCTTTAGCACCCTCCACTGGAGTCACCTTTACGCTGATTGGTGCACCCTCATTCAGAACACATGAGTTGTACTCATCAACATTGCCCTCAACCAGTCGAGCAAACGCCTCAAACGAGGCAATGGGGAATCTCAAGTCCACGAGCTTCGAGCCGTCATACGTCGACCAGTCTCTGACGTCACTCCCAAGGATGACTCTATAGCCGTTGCGCGACAGCACTCCAAGCGCGTGATGCGTTGGCTCATCAATAATCCTGTTGGGATTTCGAGCTAAAGTCTTAAGCTGATTGCGTGCATCATCTGGAATGCTTCGTAGCTTCTTTCCGCTCCGCTTGCCATGGGAATGAGGAATGTAGAGAACGTCAAGGCCATCAACTGCATTCACGACCTGCTCCACAGACAAAAGCACATCGTCAGGTCTCACATCGCCAATGAGGGCATCAACAACATCGTGAAATGCGTCAACTTCCTTCGGATTACACGTCACTATCAGGTGCCATTGATTTGAACCAGCCATATCGAACTCGATGCCTGGCCAAACTTGGCACACCCCGTCTGCCGCTTTACAAAAGGCAAGGTACTGCTCACGGTCGAAAATGTTGTGGTTTGCGATTCCTGCGATACCGACCTCAGCGTCTACCATTGTCTGTGCAAAGGTCTCAGGATCAACCTCACGACCAGCCCCATCACCTTGCTTGGCCCTCTTCGTGTGACAGTGAAGATCGATTCTCATTCCTATACCTCCAATCCTCCAGAACTCGAGACTCGTTGACTAGTAGTGAGGGAATCATGTGCGCACATCGTGTAGCCACAAACCGTCGATAGTTACGGCGACAGCGCACGCGCCACCGCAGCACGCTCGTCCAGTCTCTCTGTGGCTTCATCTCAACCAATTGCATGCCCACCCACGCACGCCCCGCCCCGCAAGCCACGCCTGCGGGAACCACGCTTTCGCAACCAGCCCGCACGCAACGCGCGGGCTCAGTCACCCCTTCCGCACAGCCCTCAGCAACGCGCCGCGGTTCTCGCGCTGTAGACGGTAACGTTTTCTACCGACGATGAGGTAAGGACTTCTTCCCTTCGACGGTAAGCAGAATTACCCAGGGCCCGGTAAGGACTCTTTCCCTTGTGGAGGTAAGCACTCCTTCCTCGTCGCGGTGACGAGAGTTTCTCAAACGAGATGCGGAAGGAGGAGTCATCTGGCACCCTAGCGGTCGCGTCCGACCAAAGACCGACCGCTAGGGGTGACCAAGATGATAAAGGACAGCATGATCGAGGAGATACAGGAACTGAAGCTGGCGGGCTACACCGTCGGCGAGGCCTACGACACCCTCAAGACGCGGCACAGCAAGGTGCCGACGCTCAAGACGGTGCGCAAGTACTACAACATGGACCACGTCCCCGAGGACAACCACGCGAAGGTGAGAAAGCACGCCGCGTTCGACGTCGAGCCGCTCGCCTCGGCGATCGTGGAGATTGTGGAGCGCAATCCGGGCTGCTACATGAGCTCGGTCTACGACGTGCTCGTCGAGCGCTTCGTGGAGTCCGGCGAGATGGAGGCCCTGCCCGGGAACGAGCAGACGCTTCGCAACTACATCAGGCGCCTGCACGAGGAGGGCAGGATATCGGAGCCGGAGGCGGCACGCAGGAAGTACGACGTGCTGGACATCCGGAGCCCGGCCGCATGGCCCAGGTCGACTTCGGGCAGCAGGACTGCGGGGGCGGGCTGGTCGTCCACTTCATGTGCGTGCTGCTGTGGCACTCGCGCCTGCTCGGGGTCTACGCCTAGGACCACAGGTTCAACTCGGAGGAGGCGTGCCGAGCCCTGCACCGCTTCAGCTGCAAGTGCGGTGGGCGCGTGCGCACCTACGTGATCGACCAGGACAGCGTGTTCGTCTCGGAGGAGGTCTACGGGGAGGTCTTCGAGACCGCCACCTTCAGGGCCTTCCTGGATGTGTATTGCAAACTATAAATTGCGTGTTTTACCAAGATGAAGTTTCACTCGTTACCACGTAAAACTTTCGGCTATTGACAAGGGGGACACGCCGACCA
>JAFWLX010000295.1 GCA_017510875.1 Atopobiaceae bacterium
GAGGAGAAGAAGATCACGCGCCAGCAGCTGTGGGATGCCCTGACCAGCGACTTTGCTGGCGAAGAGGGCGCCCGCATCAAGCAGATGCTCATTGACGACGCACCCAAGTACGGCAACGACGACGACTACGTAGACCAGCTGGCCGTCGACTGCTACGCCCCCTACATCGACGAGGTAGTCAAGTACCCCAACACGCGCCACGGCCGCGGGCCTATTGGCGGCATCCGCTACGCCGGCACCAGCTCCATCAGCGCCAACGTGGGCCAGGGCATGGGCACCATGGCCACCCCCGACGGCCGCAAGGCGCACGAGCCGCTGGCCGAGGGCTGCAGCCCCGCGCACAACTGCGACAAGCAGGGCCCCACAGCCGTGTTCAAGAGCGTCTCCAAGCTCCCCACCAACAAGATCACCGGCGGCGTGCTGCTCAATCAGAAGGTAACCCCCACCATGCTGGCCAGCGAGCAGAACAAGCAGAAACTGCAGATGATGCTGCGCACCTTCTTCAACCGCCTGCACGGCTATCACGTGCAGTTCAACGTGGTGGACCGCGCCACGCTGCTCGACGCGCAGGCGCATCCCGAGCGCCACAAGGACCTCATCGTGCGCGTGGCCGGATACAGCGCCTTCTTCAACGTGCTCTCAAAGGCCACCCAGGACGACATCATCGACCGCACCGAGCAGGTGCTCTAGGGCTGGGCCCTGAACCTCGTCCTGCGACTCCGCGCTACGGGCCTGGGGACGGGCATGCATGCCATCACCTCCGTCCCCATGGCATGCACGTCCCCATGACATGCGAAACGTCAAGCTCATCTTCACGAAAGGAAAGCACCATGGAGTTCTTCATCGACAGTGCCGACATCGAGGCCATCCGCGAGCTGTGCGACTTTTTGCCCATCGACGGCGTGACCACCAACCCCACCATCATCACCAAGAGTGGCAAGGAGCCCGAGCAAGTCTTCGCAGAGCTGGCCGAGGTGCTGACCGAGGACCAGAAGATCATCGCCCAGGTTGTCAGCCTCGACTACGAGGGCATCCTAGCCGAGGCTCAGAAGCTCGCCAAGATTCGCGGCGGCAAGAACGTCGTTGTCAAGATACCCGTCACGCACGAGGGCCTCAAGGCCATTCCCGTCGTCAAGGCCATGGGCATCAGCGTGCTGGCCACCGGCATCTACTCGCCCGACCAGGCCTTCTGGGCCGCCAAGGCCGGTGCCGACTACCTCGCCCCCTATGTCAACCGCATGTGCAACTACGGCGACGGCGTGGGTCAGGTCATCGAGCTCGTGCACACCATGGAGAAGTACGGCTTCGCAGCCAAGGTCTGCGCAGCTAGCTTCAAGAACGTGGACCAGGTGCACCAGCTGCTTGCCGCCGGCGTGCCCTCCATCACCGTGAACCCCGACACCATTCGCGACATGGTGGGACACCCCGGCACCGCCATCGCCATGGACGAGTTCACCGCCAACTGGCAGAAGGCCTACGGCCGCACCACACTGTAGTAGCCCACAGGTCGCACTTGATCGAGCCCCCGGAATCCCCGCAGAATGGGATTCCGGGGGCTCGTCCTCCCTCCCAGGACCAAGTCTTTTACCTGCGCTACAAAACCTCAGATTCTTCGGAGGCTCTTGGTGACAGAAGGCGAAAAGAAGGGCAACGGGCACCTTGTCCCGTCGCCCTCCCAAAGAGCCACATGGCTGGGTACGTTGTGCCCCGCTATGCCTTCTGAGCTGCAAGCTTCTTAGCCAGCGCGAAGACGTTCTTGCCGTTGACCATGCCGTAGTCGGTCATAGGAATGACTTCCATTGGCACGCCGTACTGGTCGCAGACCTTCTTGACGGTAGCCTTCTGGTAGCCTACCTGCGGGCCGATGAGCACGCAGTCGACCGTATCGTCAATCTCGCGGTCGATGCTTCCGACGCCGTGAGCGATGATGTCGACCTCGATGCCCTCCTCGGCCGCAGCGGCCTCCATCTTACGGACAAGCAAGCTGGTGGACATACCACCGGCGCAGAACAGGCGAATCTTGAGCATAGCGATTTCCTTTCTGATGGGCTTATGTCTAGTCTCGCCCTTGCGGGCGTTATTGCCTTACGTGTAGTCTAACTCTCGAAATCGATGTTGAGTTAACGGGGGGACATGTTCTCCGTTCACGCCCCCATTCACCTTGTTCGCCCGAAAGCGTACTTTGATGCACAGGGCATGGGTGGTGAGCACGCCACATCAGTTCTAGGAAACGGGCGCCCCGGCATGGAGGACGTGCTGGCGCTTGCACGTGAGGTGGGCCTGCCTGCACGTCGCGCACGATTGGTGGCAATCGACATACAGGCTGCCTGCCATGATCTGCTACGAAAGCACTGCCTTGTATGAACAGAGGGACGTACGCGAAGAGCCAGATTTGTCGGTTTTATTGTCAAGACGTTCCAGCGGAACCTCTGCAGAAAATCGATGCAGTTCTACCGAACAATGGCCTAAGCAACCGGTCGAAATAGAACAGGATGAGGGAGGGATCTGCCCAAGAACAAACATGGGAGCCATAAGACTCCCCAAGAAAAGGAGAGGATCATGAAGTTTGTCTGCCCTGTCTGCGGTTACGTTGAGGAGTTCGACGGCGACGAGCTGCCCGCCGACTACAAGTGCCCTGTATGCAAGTGCCCCGGCGCAAAGTTCAACAAGATGGATGGCGAGCTGACTTGGGCCGCCGAGCACGTTGTGGGAATCGGCAAGGCCGAGGGCGTCCCCGAGGACATCATCGAGGACCTGCGCGCCAACTTCGAGGGCGAGTGCTCTGAGGTAGGTATGTACCTGGCCATGTCGCGCGTCGCTTATCGCGAGGGCTATCCCGAAATCGGCGAGTACTGGAAGACCGCAGCCTTCGAGGAGGCTGAGCATGCCGCCAAGTTCGCAGAGCTGCTCGGCGAGGTTGTCACCGACTCCACCCAAAGGAACCTAGAGATGCGCGTCGAGGCCGAGAACGGCGCGACCGCCGGCAAGACCGATCTCGCCAAGCGCGCGAAGGCCCTCAACCTTGACGCCATCCACGACACTGTCCACGAGATGGCCCGTGACGAGGCGCGCCACGGCAAGGCGTTCGCCGGCCTGCTGAAGAGGTACTTCGGCTAGAAACCGGAACAGCTCCGAAGGTGAACAGGGGGACGTGTTTTTCTTTCACGTCCCCCTGTTTATTTTTGTTCGTGCTCCCCGCGTAAACAGATGGCTGTCCGTTAGGCTATTGTGTGTCAGGGGAAACGTCCCCTCGACACATCCCTGTTCACTGGAGGAAGCTTGGGCACAATCTTCGACAGAACCGCGGCGCATATACAGCGTAACGCGCTTGTGATCGTAGCGACGCTGCTGTTGGCGATATCGACAGTTTCGTCCACCGCGTTTGCCGAATCGGCTCTCTCGGATTCCGCAGATGCAGCTTCTGATTGCTTTGAGCGACCCATCGGCTTAGACGACAACTACACGGTCTCCGATAGCGCAAGCAGCGACCTTGAGCAACGCACTGACGACGGCAACTGTCCCGCAAGCCCGGAAGACACAGATTCATTGGGACCCTCAGAGAAGCCTCCCGTCCTCTCCGCCCAGGACGAGTATCAGAGCGGCAGCATCCCCGTCCTGCGCCTGACCTTCCACGACGACGTGGACCCCGAGACGGGAGAGGTCACGCTCTCTGGCGACGAGAAGATCGACCTCATGAACGGGGCCGAGAACCACAGCTACCGGGCCGAAGGCGTGACGATGGACCTAGAGGTGCCGCCCGCCTACGACAACCCCGAAGACGACCTGTGGGACGGGGTAAGCGGCTATGGCGGCGAGGCAAACCTTGCACTTGAGTTCATTCGCGGGCGCGGCAACTCCACCTGGCGCGCCGCCAAGAAGCCCTACAAGTTCAAGCTCGGCAAGGACGCGAACCTGTTTGGCATGGGAAAGAACAAGCACTGGACGCTCATCGCCAACTACTACGACACGTCGCTCACCATCAACAGGCTGGTGGCGTGGCTCGGCGATCAGATGGGCCTGTCCTACACGCCGCGCGGCGTGCCGGTGGACCTCTACATGAACGACGCGTACTACGGCAGCTACCTGCTCATGGAGGAGGTGCGCGTCGACAGTAGCAGGGTGGACATCGATGTGGTGGACGAAGAGGCAGCTGACCTTGACTCGCTTGACATCACCGGCGGCTATCTGATTGGCATGGCTCGCAAACCTCTGGCCCAAAGCTATGAGTACTGCACCACCAAACGCACGAACGACTATAGCTATGACACGCCCGAGTATGGCGCCGAACTTACGGAAGCAGAGCAGGCGCAGCAAACGTACCTGCTCTCATATCTTGAGTGCATAGAGGACGCCATCTATAGCAAGGGCCTCACCAGCCCGAGTGGCGACAACCTCTGGGACCTCATGGACCAGGCCTCCGCGGCGGACTACTGGTGGATACAGGAGTTTACGGGCAACCGTGACGCCTTTGCCACACCAAGCACCTACCTGTACAAGCTGCGCGACACGCTGAATGCCGACGGCACCGTGACCACGGGCAAGCTGTACTGGGGCCCGCTCTGGGACTTTGACTTTGTCTGGGGTGAATTCTATGCAGAGAGCTTTGACAACGCTAACGCATCTTGGATTGCCAGACTGCGCCAGGACCCCGCCTTTGTCGAGCTGCTCAAACGGCGCTGGGAGGTGCTTGACGGCATCCTGGAGCAGGTGACCACAGAGGGCGGCCTGCTCGACCGGTACCTGGCGGAGATGGCGCAGTCATGGGAGGGCAACCACCAGCGCTGGCCCAAGGAGGAGACGACGGACTGGTCGGGCGGCAGCTACGCAGAGGCGATCGAGGAGCTGCGCGCGCACATCGACGCACGGCGCGCGTGGATCAACGCCAACCTAGACCAGCTGCCCACCGCCTACCATACGATAACCTTCATGGACGGTGACACCGAGGTGCTGAGCGGCACGTTTAGGCAGGGTGAGCCGCCGACAATCGAGCCTCCCCAAATGGACGAGAGGGAGGGGTTGCTCTGGCTGGGATGGCTTTTGCCCAACGGCGAGGAGTACAACCCCTACAAAGAATACTCGGAGGACATCACGGTTTGCGCGACGTACGTTGACCCCTCTACAGTCATTGCGGTACAGGACATCTTCTTCTCTTTCCCAGAGATTTGGATGAGTAATGTGTCGCTGATTCGCTACGACCTAAAGCCAGCCAACGCGGTGGACACGCGCATCGTGTGGACCTCATCGGACGAGAGTGTGGTCACTGTTGACGAGGAGGGTATTGCATGGGCCGTTGAAGGATGCCTCGATGGTGCCCAGACCGCAAGTGCGACCATAACGGCAACTCTGGTTGGCAGCGGAAAGTCCGCCTCTTTCCGCGTGGTCGTCTACGATCCCAACAGCATCCAGCTGCCAAAGCCCGATAGCATTCAATTCGAAAGCCCCGTGACCTTGGAGGTGGGCGCCTACCAACAGGTGAGCATTGCGTCCACGCCCTATCCCAATGATCTGTACGAATACAACTACCTGCGGTTTGAGATTGAGGATGATGAGATTGCAGAGGTATCCGATTGGGGCGTTGTCACGGCAAAGCGTCCCGGCACGACATCGCTGATTGTAAGGAGGACCAATCCCGAAACCTACGAGCCGGAGGTAGTGGGTACCGTCACGGTGACGGTGACTGAAAGCGCCCCCGAGCCCACGCCAAAGCCCGAACCGACCCCCGAGCCAGCTACGAGCGCCGATGCCGTGCCTGCGCCAAGCCCTGCTTCCCAGGCTTCGCCCTCATCCAAGCAAGTCAAAGCCACGACTAGCACAGCCTCTGGGAAGGCCGTGCTGCCCAAGACTGGAGATACAGCGGCTCCCTTTGCGGGGGCAGCCTGTCTTGCTGCGGCAGCAGGGGTCTGTCTGCTGTTAGCACGAAGGCTGCGTAGGTGACAGGGGGATAGGTGACAGGAGGGAGACATGATCTACGACAAGTTGTCCGTCGGCCTGTTGGGACTACTTGCCACCGAGGAGGCCGATGCGACAGATGCGCAGATAGCGCGCTACGTTTTGGCGCACGCGGCCGAGCTCGATGACCTCTCGGTGAAGGAGCTCGCGGCGGCATGCCACGTGGGGACAGGATCGGTGTCTCGTTTTGCGCGCGAGGCAGGCTTTGGGGGCTTTGCCGAGCTACGCGACGCCTTTGCCGAGGCATCGCGCAAGTTTGAGCGCCTAGAGGGCGCAAGCACTGATGAGCGCGGGCACGCCCTGGCCCTGCGCATCGCCTCCTCTATCAAGCGGGCGGCTGCGACAGTGGACGGCACGGCGCTCACCCGCCTTGCCGCCGACCTTGCCAGCTATGACAAGGTCTACGCCTTTGGCTTTCTCAAGGCGCAGGCGGCGGCGCTTGACCTGCAGGTAGACCTGCTCATGCAGGGCAAGTACATAGGCACCTGCGCCTCGCCCTCCGACCAGATTGACCACATCGCGCGGGCGCGCTCTGACGAGCTGGTGGTGGTGTTCTCCTACACGGGGTCCTACTTTGACGCACACGATCTTCGCGAGTCGCTGGCGCGCCGCGACCGTCCCAAGATCTGGATGGTATGCGGAAGCGGGCGTCCGCTGCCTCCCTTTGTGGCCGATCGCCTGCTCTTCTCCTCGGACCAAAGCCGCTTTGGCCATCCCTACCAGCTGGAATACGTGGCAGGCCTCATTACCCAGGAGTACGCCGCCATCCAATGAACGACAGGACGCAGCCAGACACCTAAAAGCTGCATCCTGGGGGTTCGCCCGACTTTTCCAAGTCCTGGAAAAACCCGCGCGGGCAGCCTTGTCGACCTACTATTAAGCCATCGACACAGGATGTAAACCAAAAAGGCGATTGCCACAAGGCCCAAAGGATAGGAGCAGATCATGACAAAGGTTGCAGTTATCGCGGCACAGGGATGCGAAGAGGGAGAAACCCTTACCATCGTCGACATCTTTCGTAGGGCAGAGATTCCGTGCGACATGTTGGGCCTAGACGGGCTAGAGATCTCTGGCACTCACCATATTGCCTTCTGCTGCGATGCGGAGTTTGATGGCTCTTTTGATGCCTACGACATGGTGATTCTCCCCGGCGGCTACAGTGGCACCGACGCCATGCTTGCCAGCAACAAGCTCATCGAGGCACTCAAGGTCGCGGCTGCCGCTGGCAAGTTGGTCTGCGCAATATGCGCCGCGCCCCAGGTACTTGGCCGCGCGGGGTTGCTAAAGGGCAGGCGCTACACCTGCTACCCGGGCGTGGTGGACAAGGTCGAGAACGCCGGTGAGTGGATTGACGCCCCTGTAGTGCGCGACGGCAACATCATCACCGGCCAAGGCCCTGCGTTTGCCTACGCCTTCGCCTATGACCTGGTGGACGTCCTGGGCGTGGATGCCGAGGTCGTCAAGAACCGCATGATCTACTACAACGCCTTTGCCGTAGAAGGCGGCGTCCCCTCCTGGGAGACCGAGGCAGGCAGCTGGCCCGCACCAGAGGGCGAGGCGCCCGCAAACAAGCAGCTGACCGTGAAGAAGGTTGCCGTCCTCATGCCCGAGGGATGCGAGGAGAGCGAGACCGTCCAAATAATGGATCTGCTCATGCGTGCCGGACTTACCTGCAAGAGCTTTGCCACCGGCGGCAGCCAATGGGTGCACACGATGCAGGACATGACCGTTCGTGCGGACCACATGTTCTCGGCAAAGGCCGTCGCCGACTACGACGCCATCGTCGTGCCCGGTGGGCGCACCGCAGCGGCGCCGCTCATCGCTAACGACGAGGTCATGGACACGCTGCGTACCTTCGACAAGGCGGGAAAGCTTGTGGGCGGCCTGTGCTCGGGCACCACGGTGCTCGAAGCCTCGGGCGTGCTGGCTGGACACCGCGCCACGGGCTACACTGGCTACGGAGCCAAGCTCACAAGCGCCCAGTTTGTCGCCGACCAGATTGCCGTATGGGACGGCAACATCGTCACGTCACAGGGCCCCTGCGCGCCGTATCCCTTTGCCTTCATGTTCATGGAGGCCGCAGGTATTAACCCGCAGCCCATCAAGGACCGCCTGCTCTACGACAAGGCCTGCGGCAGGTAGGCCAGCTTTGACAGGAGAGCCGTCTGTCCGTCACCAAGGGTGACAGGGGGACGGTTCCCTTGTCATCATCTCCTTACGGCAAGCGGGAGATGACAAGAGAACCGTCCCCCTGTCACCTGAACCCTATCACCTCCGGGAAAACACGTCCCCCTTTTCACGCGTTACGTATGCGATAGCTCGTCGGGGGCATCGAGGGCAAGCCAGTGGGCGGCAAGCTCCACCCATGCGGCCGCCTCGGGGTTCACCTCGTTGTCACGGCCCACACCGGAAGGGTCGGCCAGGCCCATGCCGTGGGGCCCGCGCTCAAAGAGGTGGTATTCCACCGGCACGCCAGATTGCTGCAGCCTCAGTACCAACTCGGTGGTCTCGGCGGGAGGCACGGTGGCGTCCTCAGCCGTCTGCCAGATGAACGTACGTGGCAGGTCAGGACGTACGTGAATGCGCAGATCCACACGTGCGAAGTCCTCGGCAGAAGGCTTGCCCGTCCCAAAGACCGCCCGCTTGACCAGCTCGGCGTACTGAGCGCGCTGCGGATCCAGCTCCTCTGCATTGTAACCGCAGAGGATGTCGGCCGATACCATGGGGTAGCAGAGTAGCAGTCCGCGGATCTGCACGTCGCTTTCCAAAACTCCTGCCGCCTCGAGGAGCTCGGCATCACGTGCATGCTCGGCCGCAAGCCCCACCACATTTGCCCCGGCCGAGAAGCCAAGCGCGTAGACGCGTGACGCATCTAGGTCCCACTCGGCTGCATGCGTGCGAATGAACGCGAGCGCCCGCAGGGTCGCGATCGTCTGTGCAGGCTGATGCGATGCGGGGTCAACCAGCGGCTCTCCCCCATCGTCTGGCACTTCGAGCACATACGTGGGATAGCGCAGCACAAAGACGTGAAATCCCAGGCCCGCGAAGCGCATTGCCACCGGCTCGGCCTCCTTTTGCGCCAAGCGCAGGTAGGCACCACCCGGAGCAATAAGCAGCGCGGGGCGCGTCTTATACAGACCGGTCGAGATGGCCGAGTCGAGCACGTAGCAGTCCAAGCTTGCCGAGCCCGAATCGTCAAGTGCTATATGGGTGTAGATCATCGCTCCCCCTTTGAACGTTCTTTAATCTATCCGTTCGCATAGACTGTAGCGTAGATACCTGACAGCGATGCATGCGCATAGATTGGCCAGCACCTCGTTACGGCACTTCCAGTCGCTTCTTGTATCCCTCGCCCCACGCTCTCATTGCGTCGAGCACAGGCTGCAGTGAGACGCCCAGCTCGGTGAGCGAATACTCCACGCGCGGAGGCACCTCGGCGAAGATTTCGCGGCGCACGATACCGGTATCCTCCATGGCGCGTAGGTTGGACGTAAGCACCTTGGCCGAGATCGTACCTATAGAGCGCTGCAGCTCTTTGAAGCGCATGGTGCCGTTAAGATTCAGATCGCGCAGAATAAGCACCTGCCACTTGTTCCCAATAAGCATAAGCGTGGTCTCCACCGGGCATGTAGGCAGTTCCTCTAGGGAGGGCGTTGGCATGTGGAGCCTCCTTCACAACACAATGCGCAGTTCATAGGCATTAGTTACCAAAAGATTACTGAGGTACATAAATGTGCCTACTACCTATGTGATACCAAGAAGAATAGAGTAGATGGCGTAGAAAGGCAAGATAGACATGGGTGTTGAGGAAGAGAGAAGGTATCCAACAATGAGTCTGTTTAATAAGAAACAGCGCGACGGTTGGCGCGAAACCATCGAGCGGGGCATCCGAGCAGCGCAGGGCTACCGGCGCCTTACAAGGGGTACTGGTACTCAGGCGGATCGCCTCGCCAACCTGTGGCAGGCGCTCGACGGGTCGGACGCCGTCCTCGTCGGTGCGGGGGCTGGGCTCTCTACCGCCGCCGGCTTCACCTACTCTGGGGAGCGCTTCGAGCGCTACTTTGGCGACTTCGCGCGCAAATATGGCATCACGGACATCTACTCGGGTGGCTTCTACCCCTTCCCCGACGACGAGACCCGCTGGGCGTGGTGGGCGCGCCACATCTACTACAACCGCTACGTGCCAGCACCAAAGCCCGTCTACGAGCAGCTCCTTGCGCTGGTCGGGGATAAGGACTACTTCGTGGTCACCACCAACGTGGACCACCAGTTCCAAGTAGCCGGTTTTGATAAGGCACGCCTGTTCTACACGCAGGGCGACTACGGCCTCTTTCAGTGCGTGGACGGCCACATCAACGAGACCTTCGACAACAAGGATTGGGTGACGCGCGCGATGGAGGCACAGGGCTTTGTGCGCGACAAGAGCGGCATCTTCCAAGTGCCCACAGATGGCACCCTTACCATGCGTCTTCCTGCGGATCTTGTCCCTACCTGCCCCATAGACGGCAGTCCCGTAACCACAAACCTGCGTGCGGACGACACGTTTGTGGAGGACGAGGGCTGGAGACGGGCGTCCGCTACCTACGCGGAGTTCTTGGATGCTCACAAGCACGGGCGCGTACTCTATCTAGAGCTGGGCGTAGGCGCCAACACGCCGGTCATCGTCAAGTATCCTTTCTGGCAGATGACACAGGCCAACCCCAAAGCTACCTACGCCTGTGTCAACCTTGGCGAGGCGTTCTGCCCTATCGAGATTGAGGCACAATCTATATGCATCGACTCGGACATCGCGGGCGTGCTGGACAAGCTGCTGGAGGCAAACCATGACTGAGACACGCAAATGTGAGCTATTGCTCCAGCTCATCAGCCTGCTCTGCGAAGAGCGTGGGCTACGCTATGAGCTGGACCCGAAGGCGTCCACCAAAGAGCTCTTTTCCGCCTTCCGTGCCCTTGTCAACACGCGCGAGCCGCTGCCCGCAAGTGACGTTCTACTTGCCGCCCAGGATGAGCTGTTACAGAGCATGATTGCCGATACGGGCGTCGTGTACGTCGAGGACATCTCCCCGTGCACGTCCGACCCGCGTCTGCGCCTGTGGCGTGGCGATATTACGACGATCGCTGCCGACGCCATCGTCAACGCCGCCAACAGCCAGATGCTTGGCTGCTGGGTACCGGGCCACCACTGCATCGACAACGCAATTCACACCTTTGCCGGCGTGCAGCTGCGCATCGCGTGCGCGGAGCTCATGTCCGCGCAGGGCCACGAGGAGGAGACCGGCCTCGCCAAGGTTACCCCTGCCTTCAACCTGCCCGCGCGCCACGTCATCCATACGGTAGGACCCATTGCGCAGGGGCACCCGACCGCACGGCATCGCCTTCAGCTGGCGGAGTGCTACCGAAGCTGCCTAGATGCCGCATCGGGGCTTGACCTGCACTCAATCGCCTTCTGCTGTATAAGTACGGGCATCTTTGGCTTCCCGCAGCAGGAGGCGGCACAGATTGCCGCACGCACCGTGAAGGAGTGGCTCAACGCGCATGATGATGCGGGCATCACCGTGGTCTTCAACGTGTTTGGAGAGAAGGACGAGGTGATTTACAGCCAACTGCTGTCGTAAGGCGCGAGATCATGGGGGTGATTCTCCTACCAGCTGCTCATCAAGTTTGACATCGACGGCATCAAGGCCAAAGGTTACGATGTGACTACTCCGGTCGTCATCACCAACTCCGACGACCTGGGCGTCAAGACACTCGCCGATGGACAGGTTGTCCCCGGCACCGAGCTTCTGAAGTGGGAGTAGTGAGCAAACATGGCACGTTTTCCTGAGAACTTCCTGTGGGGTGGCGCCACTGCCGCCAACCAGTACGAGGGCGGATGGCTTGAGGGCGGCAAGGGCCTCTCGGTCGCGGACTGCACCACCTACAAGCCCAAGGTCGACAAGGGTGACTACCAGGCCCTGCACGGAATGACCGTCGAGCAGCTGGCAGACGCCGAGGCCTCCACCGACACCCACATGTACCCCAAGCGTCACGCCGTCGACGGCTACCATCACTGGCGCGAGGACATCGACCTGCTCGCCGAGATGGGCTTCAAGTGCTACCGCATGTCCATCCAATGGACCCGCCTGTTCCCCACCGGGACCGAGGAGGAGCCCAACGAGGCCGGCCTGAAGTTCTACGAGGACGTCCTCACCTACCTCAACGAGAAGGGCATCGAGCCGCTGGTGACGCTGCACCACTACGAGCAGCCTGTCTACCTGGCCGATCACTTTGATGGCTGGTACGACCGCCGCGTCATCGACCTGTTCGTGCGCTACGCAAAGATCTGCTTTGCGCACTACGGCCACCTCGTGCGCTACTGGCTCACGTTCAACGAGATTGACTCCGTGTTCCGCCATCCCTGGACCACCATTGGCTACCTGAGCGCCCGCTACCCGCAGGAGCGGCAGGAGGAGATGGTGTACCAGAGCGTCCACAACCAGTTTGTGGCATCGGCCTTGGCCACCAAGGCGCTGCACGAGATGTGCCCCGGCGCCAAGATGGGCTGCATGCTGACCAAGACCACCTACTACGCCCTGGACTGCGACCCGCGCAACCAGATCAAGGCGCAAGCGCACAACCGCGAGAACATGTTCTACTCCGATGTACAGGTGCGTGGCTACTACCCGCTGTGGGTCAAGAAGTATTGGGAGCGTGCGGGCATCCATGTGGACTTTGGCCTGGACGACGAGGCAATCCTCGCGCAGTACCCGGTGGACTTTGTGAGCTTCTCCTACTACAACTCGATGGTGGACTGCATCGACGCAGACCAGCACGAGAAGGTAGGCGGCAACCTGGCCACCGGCGTAAAGAACCCCTACCTGCCCACAAGCGATTGGGGCTGGCAGGTTGACCCGCAGGGTTTGCGTTACTCGCTTATCGAGCTCTGGGATCGCTACCAGAAGCCGCTGTTCATTGTGGAGAACGGCCTGGGTGCCTACGACAAGGTCGAGGCGGACGGATCCATTGTGGACGACTATCGCATCGACTACTTCCGCCAGCACATCGAGGCCATCTCACAGGCCATCGAGGACGGCTGCGTGGTTTTGGGCTACACGCCTTGGGGCTGCATCGACCTGGTGAGCATGTCTACCTGCGAGATGTCCAAGCGCTACGGCTTTGTGTACGTCGACCTTGACAACGAGGGCAACGGCAGCTACGCACGCAGCCGTAAGAAGAGCTTCTACTGGTACCAGCGCGTGATCGCCACCAACGGCGAAGAGCTGGACAACCTGTAGGACACGCGAACAAGTCCTTCCCCTTCCCTTGAGCCCGAAGACGCAACAAGCGCCTCCGGGCTTCGTGCTCGCGCGACAGGAGCATGTGTGAACGAAAAACACGTCCCCGTGTTCACGCCTCCCGTTCAATTTGTTCCGACACCTTGTCGTGCTAAGTCGTATCTTATACAGGTAGGGCAAACGAGAGGATACGGACATGCGCAAAGAGCTGGTGGTTGCCGTTTCGGCCATAGCAATATGTGTGGGAATCGCGGGCTGTGGAGCCTCGCAGACATCGGGCGGGCCAACAAATGACGCGGCCAAAACAGAGGAGAGCAGCACGGACAGCAAGTCCTCCGCAAGCTCTGATGCACAGTCCGAGAAGCCCATTGGAGTCTCCATCAATCTGTCAGACGACTCGATTCTTACCTTTGATGGCAATGCCGCGTCGGCACAGCTGGTAGACAACATGCACGACGCAAAGCCCCCAAAGTCATGCACCGTGCGCTACGACCAGATGGGTGCCCTACCCACCGTGACCACAACCGACGCACGTACAATCCGCGAGGTATACAAGCGGCTAGCACGCATGCATGTTGAGGGCGAGAGCAACATGTCCATGACCGACAACTACCATCTGGTGGCGTTTGAGCTGCAGGACGGGACAAAGGTGTCGTTCAACTTTGAGGGTGAGGGCATTCTTGTACGTGACGGCCAGAACTATTCGGTAACAGACGACGGCAAGCTGTGGCCATACGTGCGGCAGCTGCAAGAGCAGTACCTGCGCGAGAAGAAGGCGGGCGCCGACGAGCTAGCCATCACAGTCGATGACAAGGAAGAGCTGGTAACGCAGTGCCCCACCTCGGCGCCTGCCGGAGAGACCGTGCGCGTGGGCGTCTTCAGCGTGCTTGATGCCGAGCTACACGTGTCGGTCAACGGTGATGAGCACTTTGGTGAGTTCGTAACGGCTGAACAGTACGAGTTCGTAATGCCCAGCACCCCCGTAACCGTGCGCGTGTGGACAAGCTCGGATGGCTACCCCGGCTCGTAACCACAACTAGGGAGAGATGACAGGGGGACGGTTCTCTTGCCACCTTAAGGTGACAAGAGAACCGTCCCCCCTGTCATCTTGGGGCGCTTTTGTTGCGCTTTTGTCGTAGAATGTCGCAACGACCAGGAGAGTGAAGGCATGGCTGCACTTGGCGCATGCCGTCTGAGGTGAAAGCGAGGACCGGTGGGCGGGGTACTTGATGGCGTGAACTTCTCCATCGCCGTCACCGGTATCGTCATATGCTCGCTTGGGCTCGCGTTATCACTGTTCAACTATCCAACCAAACTGGATTCAAGAGGCTATCTTGTTGCCATCTTTGCTGTACTCCTCGTGTACATCAGCTGTGACCTGTTTGGACAGGTAGGAGATGATCTTGAAGGACATGCCTGGGTGGTAGCCGACCGCATTGCGCTCTTTGTCGAGTCGGCCCTTCCCTCGCTCGCTGTTCTCATCCTCACGGCGCTTCAGCTCTCTGTCTGTAAGAGAGATTGGCGTAGCAGCCTGGCCTTTCGCATTGCGGGCACCTTGTGGCTCATCTACATTGTGCTGCTCGTGCAAACGCAGTTTACGGGAAACCTCTACCAGATAGACGACAATAACGTGTATCAGCGTGGACCGTATTATTCGTTTCTGCTCGTTCCCATGCTGCTCATCGAAGCACTCGACTTTTTCTTGCTATTGCGGGATCGAGACAGGCTCTCAGCCAAGCAGAGGGCGGCTTTCACCTCATACCTGGCAATACCCGCGGTGTCTATGGTATGGCAAATGGCCTACTATGGGCTGCTTGCCACCGTGCTCGGCTCGGCGCTTGGCGCCCTCAGCATGCTTTGGTTTATCATAAGCGACCAAACAGACCGCTACCGCAAAAGGGAGGCAGAGGTCATCAAACTGCGCACCGAGGTCATGCTCAACCAGATTCAGCCGCACTTTCTCTTTAACACGCTCGATACGATATATGGCCTGGTAGACGAGGACCCCAAGGTGGCAAAGAAAGCCATCGAGTCGTTTTCCCGATATCTTAGGGCCAACCTAGCCTCGCTGAAGCAAACAAACCCCATACCGGTTGACCTTGAGCTGAAGCACGTTCACAACTATCTAGAGCTTGAGCGCATGTCTGACGAAAGCCGCATCGACTACGAGATTGATGCCCAAGCAACGGGCTTTCTTGTCCCTCCCCTATCTATTCAGACGCTCGCCGAGAACGCGGTAAAGCACGGTCTTGGCAGGCTCGAATCGGGCGGTAAGGTAACCATCCGTACGTATGAGCAGGAGAGCGAATACATTGTGGCCGTTACCGACAACGGCATAGGCTTTGACACCGAGGCGCTCGATGGTGCAGTTGGCATAGGAATCTCAAACACGCAAGAGAGAGTCTCTGCCTTATGTGGCGGCACACTCGAGATAACGAGCAAACCGGACCAAGGGACATCTGTCATAATGCACATCCCGGGCCGTCCTACAGAAGCTACGCTGATCGGAGACTGAAGCTATGAGGATTCTTGCCGTTGACGACAAGGACATGCCGCGTAAAGTGCTCGCACGCGCAATAGCAGAAGCCGCGCCCGACGCAGAGCTTACCGTGTGTGCGTTTGCCTCGGAGGTACTGGCACTGCCCAACGTGGGCAACTACGACGTGGCGTTTGTGGACATCAACATGCCCGGCATGGACGGCGTTGCGCTTGTACGCGAGCTCAAGCGGAGAAACCCCAAGCTAAACATCGTATTTGCAACTGCCTACGGAGAGTATATGGCCGATGCGTTTGCCCTTCACAGCTCGGGTTACCTCATAAAGCCCATAACCACCGAAGCGGTAGCCAAAGAGCTTGAGAACTTGCGTTTTCCGCCATCCTTGCCCAAACAAGACAATGCAGGAAGGCTCGTTGTGCGCTGCTTTGGCGACTTTGAGATATTTGCCAACGGCAAGCCTGTTGCCTTTGGCCGTACGAAGTCAAAAGAGCTGTTCGCATTTCTCGTAGACCGTAAGGGTGCCATCGTACCTCTACGCGAGGCTGAGGCTGCCATCTGGGATGATCGGTCAGACGGATGGGTTGCCAGCTCGTCATACCTGCGCACGCTCGTGTCGGACCTGCGCCGGACGCTTACGGCCTGTGGACACGGTGACGTGCTGATAAGAAGGCGCGGAAGGCTTGGTGTGGACGCCGAGCGCGTGTCATGTGACTACTACGACTTTTTGGCTGGAGACCCTCTGGCTATTGCGGGTTGGCGCGGCGAGTACATGAACCAGTATTCGTGGGCCGAGGACACCAAGGCAGCGCTCGCGCGATGACGACGTGAACAGGGGTGAACAAGGGGTCGTGTTTTCCGTTCACGCCTCCTGTTCACGCCCCCCTGTTCAACCACTCTCATTACAAGATTGCGAATTACTGCGCACCGCGTACTGACGCACGCTGTCTGTTCCGTAATATCGTCCCCGTCGCTTTAGGCGCCCAAGGTACCTAAAGCAGCTGGTACATAGTCAGGGCCAACCAGTCAGAAAGGGACTATATGCTTACCAAGATACTCATGATGATCGTGTTCATCGCGGCCGTTGTCTTCATCGGCCTGCGAACCCGCGGCCAAGCGGGCAGTGTTGAGGGCTTTGTGCTCGGTGGCCGCAACGTTGGGCCGTGGCTCTCAGCCTTTGCCTACGGCACCAGCTATTTCTCTGCCGTCATCTTTGTTGGCTATGCGGGCCAATTTGGATGGAAGTATGGCATGTCAGCAACATGGATTGGCGTGGGCAACGCCTTTGTGGGCAGCCTGCTTGCCTGGGTGGTGCTGGGACTACGCACGCGTCGTATGACGCATCGCCTGGGTTCGGCAACCATGCCACAGTTCTTTGGCTCTCGTTATCAGAGCGAGGCGCTTCGCGTGGCTTCAGCAGCCATCATCTTTGTGTTTCTCATCCCCTACACCGCCTCGGTCTACAACGGCCTCTCGCGCCTGTTTGAGATGGCCTTTGGCATCGACTACACCGTATGCATTATCGGTATGGCCATCGTGACCTGCGTGTATGTTGTACTTGGTGGCTACATGGCCACAGTTGTCAACGACTTTGTGCAGGGCATGGTCATGCTTGTGGGCATCATTGCCATTATCGCAGCCGTGCTCATCAACAACGGCGGCTTCATGCAGGCCTATACGTCGCTCTCGCAGATTCCCGTTGAGGGCTCGGCCATGCAGGGACCGCTTGCCTCGTTCCTAGGGCCCGAACCGCTCAACCTGCTAGGCGTGGTCATCCTCACGTCGCTTGGCACCTGGGGCCTTCCGCAGATGGTGGGCAAGTTCTATGCCATCAAGAGCGACGAGGCCGTCAGGCAGGGCGCCATCATCTCTACCTTCTTTGCCGTGATTGTGGCAGGCGGCAGCTACTTCTTGGGCGGCTTTGGACGTCTCTACGCCAACCAGATTGCCTTCAACCCCGAGACGGGCGCCCCTGTGTACGACTCCATCGTGCCCTCCATGCTCTCCACCCTGCCCGACCTGCTCATTGGCCTGGTCATTGTGCTGGTCCTCTCGGCAAGTATGTCTACGCTCTCCTCACTCGTGCTAACGTCGTCCTCCACCCTCACCATCGACCTCATCAAGGGCCGTCTGGTCAAAGACATGGACGACAAAAAGCAGCTCCTCTGGATGCGCGGCCTGCTCGTTGCGTTTGTTGTGCTCTCTGCAGCCATCGCGCTTTGGCAGTACACCTCGCCCGTAAACTTCATTGCCCAGCTCATGGGCATTTCGTGGGGCGCGCTTGCCGGCGCCTTCCTTGGGCCGTTTGTCTGGGGCCTCTATAGCAACCAAATCTCGCGCGCTGCCGTGTGGGCAAGCTTCATCTGCGGCGTTGGCCTCACCACCGCCAACATGTTCATTGGCTTCATCGCAAGTCCCGTCAACTGCGGCGCCATTGCCATGGTGCTCTCGCTAATTCTTGTGCCGGTGGTCTCGCTCTTCACCCCGGCGGTACCCTTCGAGCTTGATCCCCCGCTCGATCCGCACGAGGTATAAACACAGCATTCTCGTGAACCAAAACCCGTCTGCTCAAGAATGAGCAGACGGGTTTTATGTCAAGGGGCATTTCTCACCTGGATTTGGGGACCGTCCCTTATTCCACGCTGCAAAGTCGGGGGTCTTGTCCCGTAACGTCTTCTTTGCAACGTGGAATAAGGGACGGTCCCCAAATCCAGGTGAATCGCGAGTGGTCCTGACTATCCATTGACACACGATCTATGCCTTTAAGACGCATCCTTCTTCGTAACGCCCATGTAGTCCAGCATGCCATCCACGGCCACCTTGGTGGCTGCCACCGCGTGAACCACGGTATTGGGGCCCGTGACCACGTCACCCGCAGCAAAGACACCGGGCACGGTGCACATGCCATGATCGTCGACTATCAGCAGGCCGCGGTCGTCACCCTCCAGGCCTTCGGTGGTAAGGATGAGCTTGTTCTTGGGCTTCTGCGAGACGGCCACGATCACCGTGTCGCACTCCACCTGATCAAGCTCCTCCTCGTATCCCACAACCTTGTCGTTCTCATCAAAGATGGCCGTGCGGAACACCGGGCCTTTCTCGTTTATCTCGCAGATGGCCTTGCCCTGCACCAGCTCGCAGCCGTCAAGTAGCGCGTACTCAAGCTCGTCGGAGCTTGCCGAGATGTGCTTGCTGCGCGCATACATCGTAACCTCGCGTGCACCCTGGCGGAAGGCCGTACGCGCCACGTCCATGGCCGTGTTGCCCGCACCGATAACAGCCACTCGCTCGCCAACCTCGGCGGTCTGCGGACTGCGCAGGTAGTCCAAGCCAAAGAGCACGTTGCCGCCCGCCTCGCCAGACACGCCAAGCGTCTGCGCACGCCAAGTACCCGTGCCCACAAAGACTGCGTCGTAACCGTCGCGGAAGAGGTCGCCAATAAGCAGCGATGCACCGATGGCCGTGTTGTGGCGGATACGAACGCCCAGATCCTCCAAGACCTCCTGGTAACGATCAAGCACGCGTTTGGGCAGACGGTACTCGGGAATGCCGTAGCGCATCACGCCGCCCAGACGCGGGTTCTGGTCAAAGATCGTCACGGATACACCCACCTGCGCAAGCCGCAGGGCAGCCACGATGCCCGCCGGTCCCCCGCCAATGACTGCCGCGCGCTTGCCGCAGGGCTCGGGCCGCTCAACGCGCACACGCTCGAGGTACGTGCTCGATACGTAGTTCTCGATGGCAGAGAAATGGATGGGGCTGCCCTTGCGTCCCAACACGCAGTGTCCCTCGCACTGCGCCCCGTGATTGCAGATGAGCGAGCACACGGCGCTCATGGGGTTGTTTTGGAAGAGCACCGCGCCTGCCTCGTCCATCCTGCGCTCGCGGAACAGCTGAATCACCAGCGGGATGGCTGTACCCACAGGGCAGCCCTTCTGACATTGGGGCTTCTTACAGTTAAGGCAGCGTTCTGCCTCCTCGATGATATGCAGCGCCATGCGATGCTCCTTTCAGTGAATGGGTGCGTTGCCGGATTGGCGGGTGGACTGGACGATCAAGGTGACAAGAGAGGCGGCTCTACTGTCACCCGCCTGTTAATCATTTGTCGTTATACCTCATCGGCAGGGAAGATGACGCCGGCCTCGCGGCGGATGGTGTTTTGCACGCGGCTCACCAGCAGGCTCTCGTCCAGCTGGCGGTAGCACTCGGCAAGGTCGCCGGCGTCCTGCTGCCGCTTGTGAACAGGGGGCAGGTTTTTCGTTCACGTTAGCTCTCGTGTTAACAGAAACGTCCCCCTAACACACGGCCTGAACCTTATGTTCAGCAAAACCGCCCAAAATAACAGGTGTCAGCGACAAAAGCTTCCAGCTCGCCGAGTACGGCCTGGAATTGTGGCAACGCAGTCTATGATGTAGACAACATCACGTCGACAGAAGGGAACCCACCATGACAGACCGCATCCTTAACATTGGATTCATCGGCAACGGCAAGGGCGCCAACCGCTACCATATGCCCTTCTCACTGGCCCTGCCCGAGAAGTTCAAGATCAAGACCGTCTACGCCCGTCACCTGGGCGGCCCTTGGGCAGAGCTTCCCGGCGTCGAGTACACCACCGATCTTGAGGCAATGCTGGCCGACCCCCAGATTGACATTGTTGAAATCAGCACCCCACACTCCACGCACTACGCCCTTACCAAGCAGGCGCTTGAGGCCGGCAGGCACGTGGTGTGCGACAAGGCCTTCGTGGGCACCGTGGCCGAGGCCGAGGAGCTCTACGCCCTTGCCCAGGCCAAGGGCGTCACCGTCCAGTGCTAACAGAACCGTCGCTTTGACTCCGACTACCTCACAGCCCGCAAGGTCGCCGAGTCCGGCAAGCTGGGAAAGATCTACGAGATCGTGACCCACTACGACTACTGGCGCGAGGCGTTCTACCAGATGGCGCACGAGGGCAAATACGACCGTCTGAACGGCATCGTGTATGGCCACTCCTGCCATTGCGTGGACCAGCTTATCGACTGGCTGGGCATCCCCAACCGCTGGCATGCTGAGGCCCGTCAGATTTGCGGCGAGGGCACCCCCGACATGACCTTTGACTTTGACCTCTACTACGACGAGGCCGGCATCAAGGCAACAGCCGCTGCCAGCTACCTGGCTGCCATCCAGCGCCCAAGCTTTGAGGTGTACGGCGAGCGCGGCACCTTCATCAAGGTGGAGAAGGACCAGCAAGAGCGCGACCTCAAGAAGTTCTACCTGCCCGCCGGCCATGACGACTTTGGCCTTGACACCCCCGAGCAGTACGGCGTGCTGCGCTACTACGACGAGGACGGCACCTTCCACGAGGAGCGCGTAGAGACCGTGCGCAGCACCTACTGCGGCTTCTACGAGGCACTGTACGAGACCGTAGCCCACGGTGCACCGCAGCTTGTGAAGCCCGAGGAGACCATCGCCCAGCTGCGCATCCTCGAGGACGCAACCGAGGGACTCGAGTAGAAGAGCCATCTTGAGCGGCGCACCCATTTGGCAGAACGGGTGCGCCGCATGGGAGGGAGAAAGCGATGGCAGACACAACCATCACACCGCAGCAGGCCCGCGAGGCCATGGAGGTACTGCTCGAGCAGGAGCGCATGCTGCGCTACGAGCTATTTGACGCACAACGTGCGCTTGAGCTGGGCCGCATTGCCGCAGAGCTGGCGCCGGAGTATGACGAGACCTACACGGTTACCATCACCCGCGAGTCCGACGATGCCATTTGGTTCCAGTGGCTTGCCGACGACAAGGGCGCACGCAACCTCATGTTTGCCACCGGTAAGCGCAATGCCGCCCGTACCGCAGGTCATGCAAGCCCTTGGGCTCAACTCACGGCAATAGCCGAGGGCAAGCCCCTCGATGACGTGTGGGCAAAGGTGCCAGACGAGGTTGCCTCTCTCGGCGCGTTTCCCATCCGCGTGGGCGATGAGTGGGTGGCGACTTTGGCCGTGAGCGGCCTTCACAACGGGCTCGACCACGAGGTCGTCCTTCGCGCGCTGGAGAAGGCTCTTGGCGTTACCGTGCCCCGCTGGTCGGTTTCGGTGGCGTAAGGCCACGAAGGCGGTACTATGGAGGTCAATGCCACATGCAAAACGAACGCGAGAGAAGAGGCCTCATGGACCACGAGAAAGAAGCGCGCGCCATCCACCGCAGCGGCTACAACTGCTCAAACTCCGTTTACCAAGCATTCTCGGACATTGACCATGCGGGCGGCAACCCGCCAGCGCCACGCAGCATAGCCGGTAAGTGCGGCGCGCTCATCACCGCTCAAAAGGTCCTACGCGACCTTGGCATCGACCGCGAGGAAGAGCTGGAGCAGGCCTTTGCGTCAGAGCTAGGCTATGTACTGTGCCGCGATCTAAAGCGCAATCGCGTCGATTGCAACGATTGCGTGGGCGTAGCGGCACGCCTGGTGGACGAATACGCGGCACAAGAAGCCCAGACATAGCAGGAAAGGACTGGTCGTGGAGGTCAAACCCTATACCCCCGAGCACGCAGACGAGCTGCGTCGCGTCTGCATTGCCAGCGCAAGCGAGCGGGCGCGCACCGACAAGACCCACGCCGCCTTCACGCTTGCCATGTACTGCGACCCCTATCTTGAGCACGGCGTCGCTTACATGCTGACAGACGATGCGGGCGAGGCTCATGGCTACGTGCTGGCCTGTAAAGACTGGGACCGCTGGAGCGCCGACACCACCGCGTATCGCCAGAAGATCGAGGCTCTAGGCCCCGAGTACCAGGCTCGCTATGCCGATGAAGCCACGTTCTACAACAGCGTGAAGGACAGCTTTCCCGCACACCTGCACATCGATATCGAGGAGCCCTATACGGGTGGTGGCAACGGGCGGCGTCTGATGGAGACGCTGCTCGCACGCCTGCGCTCCGACGGTGTGCGCGGCGTGGTGTTTGGCGTGGCCGCAAGCAACAAACGTGCCGTAGGCTTCTACCGCCACATGGGCTTCAAGCAGCTCAGCGAGTACGGCGACGGCGACGGCTACACCTTCTGCATGCACCTGCAGGACTAACGAACAAGCGGAACACCTTCCGGGATAAGTGTTCCATTTGGAACACTTATCCCGGAAGGTGTTCCGCCTTTGGCTAGCACATGAACGCAGGGAGCACGTCCTCGGTGCCGCGCTCGTTGCACAGGCGCGCAGCTTCCGCAATCTGCTCGAGGGCAATGGCCACGCCGTCGTCTTCGGATGCGCCCACGTGCCAGCGGGCCGCGGCCTTGGCATTCTCGTTGGCGTTGGCAACAGCGCACGAGTTGGGAATGTACGACAGCATCGTAAGGTCGTTGTCCGCATCGCCAAACACGCAAACTTCGTCAGGCGTCAACCTCAGCGTACGTATGAGCTGCTTTACTCCCTCGACCTTTGTCCAACCCTTGATGGAGACGTCCATCCACTGCACGACGGTGTTGGGAAAGTCCAGCTCGGGACAGGCCTCGGTAAGCTCCGCCTGTAGTGACTCCAGCTCGTCTTGGCCATTCATGCAGATGACGCCTGCCTTGGCCACGGGATACACCGGCAGCTTCTCGTGCCACATGCCACCCGAGATGAAGGCGCGGTCAAACATAGAGCCCAACTCTTTGCGAGAGGCGCCCACCCAGTCGCCCTGGCCATCGGCACGATACGTAACCAACGCACAGCCTGGACGGCCAGCAACCATGCGCTCGGCCCTACGCAGGGGCTCGTCATCCAGACTCCGCTCAAATACCAGCGACCTGAGGTAGTAGACCTTCTGGCCATTGACGGCTACGGCCGTGTTGTAGCAACTGCGGTCGCCGCCAAAGAAGCTGGCAAGCTCCGCACGGTCCCTGCCGGTGGTGGGACCAAAGTCCACGCCCTGCTCCTGGCAGGCGTGAATGGCGTCAATGGTGCGTTGAGACACACGTTCTCGACCAAAGGGGATGAGCGTGTTGTCCATGTCGGAGAGTACGAGCTTGATCATGGCTAATCCTTTCTGTATGGAACACCTTCCGGATAAGTGTTCCAAACGGAACAGTTATCCCGGAAGGTGTTTCGCGGCTATTCGATCACGTGCGTAGTTGCCACCTGCCGGAGCCACTCTGCTGACGCCTTGAGCTTGCGGCTGTAGTTGTCCTGCAGGTTGACCTCAATGAAGCCATAGCGGTTCTTGTAGGCGTTATTCCAGCTCCAACAGTCGATGACGCCCCAGTAGTGGTAGCCGCGGCAACGCGCCCCATCCGCAATGGCACGGGCAATCCACAACAGGTGGTC
The DNA here is from genome assembly GCA_017510875.1 of Atopobiaceae bacterium. Taxonomy (GTDB): domain Bacteria; phylum Actinomycetota; class Coriobacteriia; order Coriobacteriales; family Atopobiaceae; genus UBA1367. Next base: position 23,985 of record JAFWLX010000295.1, read on the forward strand.
GCGAACAAAGGGCACGCGATAAGCAAGGTCATCAATAGCTCCGTCCGCCGTACGCAAAGCCCTGTCCTCCTCGACGCCAATGCCATTCTCGGAGACAAACCACTCAAGTTGGGGATAGTCGCGCGTCATGGTCATGGCAAAGTCATAGATGCCCTTGGGATAGATCTCCCAGCCGCGACTCTTGTTGATGACGGCATCAGGCCACACGTACTTTTGCGCAAAGCAAGGATTGCCGTACTCGTCGATGTCATGCTCGGGAGCCTGCACGCGATTGGGTTGGTAGTAGTTGAAGCCCAGCCAGTCAACCACACCACGCGCCAGGATGTCCTTGTCGCCGGCACGCACCGGCAGCACTATGCCACGTGAGGCAAGCGTGTCAACAACATCGGCTGGCAGCGTACCCTTGGTCACCAGGTCAAGCCACCAACGGTTGCCAATGCCGTCAGCCATGCGCACGGCCTCAAGGTCTGCGGGACTGGGGTTCTCGCGCGTATAGGGCGGCGTAAAGCAGTTGATGAGGCCAATCTTGGCGTCAGCGCGAACAACGCCGGACTCCTGCAGCCCACGGAAAGTGTCCGTGGCCAAGGCATGCGCAAGGCTGATACCATACTGCACGCAACGCGCCCGCGCGGCATTGTGCGCAAAGGGGTACCAGGCACCATGCTCGTAACGCTGCTCGGGCTCGACAATGGGCTCGTTGAAGGTAAACCAGTAGGTTATCTCTTGGCCAAACTCGGCAAAGGCGGTACGGGCGTAGTTAGCGTAGGCCTCCACAACCTCGCGGTTCTCCCAACCGCCGCGACGGAAGAGGTATGTCGGCATGTCAAAGTGGTAGAGGTTCACAAACGGCTCGACACCCGCCTCGTGTGCAGCAGCAAAAAGCCGATGGTAGAAATCCGCACCAGCAGGGTTAAGCTTTCCGTCCGCATCCATCAAGCGGCTCCACTGGATGGACGTACGCATGGAGGTGAGGCCCAGCTCGCGCAGGAGTCTGTAGTCATCCGCGTAGCGAGCACCCATGTCGTTGCCGGCATAAGAGCCCACGCGGTTATAGAACGCACGAATGTCCTGGTTAGACCATAAGTCCCAAAGGTTCTCGAGCTTGCCATGCGCCTGCCACATGCCCTCGGTCTGGGGGCCGCTCATGGCTGCACCAAAGAAGAAGTCTGACGGAAGGGTGCTGGGATTCTGCCTGCCCATGTCATTGCCTCACTCGCTCTTTATGCCAGTTTGCATCTACCAGTGTAGCCCATAGCAGATAGCGCAAAGCCTGCCGTCCCCCGGCGCGGAACACCTTCCGGGATAAGTGTTCCAAACGGAACACATATCCCGGAAGGTGTTCCGC
>JAFWLX010000296.1 GCA_017510875.1 Atopobiaceae bacterium
GTAGGTGAAGAAGAAGTCCACGCAGCGGCGGTCAGCCCAGGCGTTGTACTTGGCAACCAGGCTGTACGGAGTCTCGTAATGGGAAAGCGTGACAAGAGGCTCGATGCCGTTCTCCTTAAGGCAGGTGAAGACCTTGTCGTAGAACTCCACGCCGGCAGCCAGAGGCTCGCTCTCCTCGCCCGTGGGGAACAGGCGCGTCCAGTTGATGGACATGCGGAACACGTTCCAGCCCATCTCGGCAAAGAGCTTGATGTCCTCTTCATAGTGGCCGTAGAAGTCGGTGGCCTCCCAGCTGGGATAGAGGGCGTTAGGATCAAACTTCTCGTCTATCTGGCGCGGGGTGGTTGCGGTGGCTCCACGCATGTGGTCGCAAAGGCTGTCGCCCTTGCCGTCAACGTTCCAGCCGCCCTCGTACTGGTTGGCTGCCGTCGCTCCACCCCACAAAAAGCCTTTCGGAAATGCCATAGCCCCCTCCTTCTCAATATGTCTTTGCCCGCGCAGGCCGTTCGATGACCTACGCAAAGGCCCGTATAACCAAATTATATGGACAGGAAGCTAAAGTTATGATACTAAGACGCCTACTGGATTGGGCAGACAGGTGGACGGGTCTAGATGACCGAGAGGATGTACACGGCGGTGACGTAGATAAACGCGATCACCAGGTACAGGCGCAGGATGTTCTTCCACTCGGTCACAAGCAGACCGGCAAACTCACGTAGGAAGGCATTGGGCCAGAAGTAGTACTTGGTCTTGCTCCCCATGCCTTCGACCGCCATGCCCGCCTGATGCGCACATACGTATCCGCGAAACACGTGGTAGTTTGTGGTAGAGAAGCCTACCTGCAACTGGCTTACGTCACGGCCCGCATGCTGCTCGATAACCTCACGCGAGAAGGCCATGTTCTGGCGGGTGTTAACCGAGCGTCCCTCTAACGCAATGCGCTCTGGGGCCACGCCCTTTTGTGCCACCAGATAGTTGGCCATGCTTTGCGCCTCGCTCATGGGCTCGTCAGGCCCCTTTCCACCACTGGGGACATAGGTGGCCGGGGCGTTGCCCAAGGCAATGCGCTGCTCGTCAAAGGTCACGGCACGGTCAACTCGGCTAGCCAAAAGCGGCGAGGGCGTGCCGTCCTGGCGGATGCCACATCCCAAGACTACCAGGTAGTCAACTGCGTGGTTGGGCACGTGGCGCGAGGCAAGCCATGCGCACAGTATGGTTGAGAGCAGCAGGCACTCACCAAACGTTATGGAAACGCCCGCCATGGCATTAAGGCACTTGACCACCGGACGTTCCATGCCATATAGCATAGAATCCAGCGCATACCACGCAACGAAGAAAAAAATCCACACCACGCTTACTGCAACACCCAACAGGTTTACAGGGCGTCTGCCCTCATGCGTAATAAGCGAGATGTTGCTTATGGACACCAACAGGGCCATGGGCGCCATAAGGAAGAGGGACGCGAGCGCAAAGTAGTCTGCCATGTAACTAACATCAATGAGAAGGTTGTAAAAGTTGGGATTGCGGCCAAAGAGGCAGATGCCCGTAAACAAGAGAAACTGGAAGAGGCAGAACAACAGGGCACCACCACTGGCCACCATCTCGTAGCCGTACCACGACTTCTGCCAAAGCTGTTTGAGCACGCTGGCAAACAGGGCTGTAAGCGCACCAAGAAAGATGCAGAGGCTTACCCCTATGACCTCCCAGCCTGAGAAGTTGACGCCTCCCTCGAAGATGCCTCCGTTTTTGACCTCAAGCCTAAAGGTGCGCTTTATCTTGCCTGCGCTGGCCGTTGCTTTGGTCTGGCCGTCGGCCAGGGCACGAAACGTAATGTAGGCCCTCCCTGAATTTGGCTGCTCGACCGCAAGCACCTCAACCACACCAGGATCTGAGAGCACCACCTCGTTTGAGACAGGCTCCGTTGTGCCATACGGGAGGTACCACGCTGCCTGGTAGGTTCCCAACCGCGGCTTTATATAGACGTAGGACGCAAGCACGAGCACAGCAAGCAGCGGAATAAGCACAAGAAAACGCCTACCAATACCTTCTATGGGAACAGGAAGCGTGCTCTTTTCGCGTTTCATAGGTTTCCTCCACAGGCGCAGTGGCGCCTCTTAGCCTGCGCTTAGCCTATCAACGGTAGCACAACATACGCTGCTTGCGTTAGCTCTGGTTGCGTATGTAGTTGCGCAATGCGTCAACGTTGCCGTCAAAGAGGTAGCCCTGCATGCCGGCACGCCTTGCACCTATCACGTTGCGCTCGACGTCGTCCACAAACAGGCAGCTCTCTATGCTTAGACCGTAGCGCTCGCAAAGCAGCTGATAGATAGCCGCATCGGGCTTTACCATATGCTCGTAGCACGAGACCAGCACGCCGTCGAAGGCATCGATGGCCGGAATGCGGCTGCGATAGTCCTCAAAGGTTGTCCCGGCATTGGAGAGCAGATAGACTCCATAGCCTGCCTCTTTGAGCTCGCGCACCAGCTCGCCTGTTTGCGGCATTGGCTCAAAGACCTCCCACCAGCGCAGGGCAAAGACGTCGGCTAGGTCATGCAGGCGCTCGGGCAGCTTGAGCTTGGCCGTCCAAGCCACCGTCTGGGGCGAGACCGCCCCTGCGTCCACCCAACCCCACTCGCGCGAGTCAAAGAC
>JAFWLX010000297.1 GCA_017510875.1 Atopobiaceae bacterium
AGGCCACTGGCCTGTTGCCCCCTTGCGGGTACGAATCCCTCCGGATTCTCCGGTCCTACTACTGGCTTGGCCTCTCTGCTTCACCAGTTCTTACCACTTTGGCGGAGGAGGAGGGATTCGAACCCTCGAGACCTTTCGGCCCGGCGGTTTTCAAGACCGCTGCATTCAACCACTCTGCCACCCCTCCGCATTGTTCTCTATCATACCCTACTGGATGGAAACATAGACGAGGAAAGAAAAACCGTTCCATCGGATATACCGATGGAACGGCGTGGGGACAGTTTGGTTGAGGCTGTCTAGTAAGAAAGACTGCCTTGCCGCGCAGGGTCGTTACAGCTCGTCGATGCCCACCTGGGCGATGAGGTGGTCAACCAGCGAGCGCGGAGCGGCCTGGGTGCCCTCCATGCTCACGTTGGCAGCGCCGGTGGCTACGGCCAGCTTGATGGTATCGATGATGTCAAGCCCCTCGTCCTGTGCGTAGGCGATTGCGGCTACTACGGAGTCGCCAGCGCCTACGGTTGAGCCAACCTCCACCTTGGGCGAGGAGGCCTTGTAGGTCTTCTCGGGCGTCACAAACAGTGCACCCTCGCCGCCCATTGATACGGTGACCCACTCTACGCCGCGATCCATGATCTCGCGTGCGGCGGCATCAATCTTCTCAAGCGTGTCAAGGTCACGGCCAACCATGCCCGAAAGCTCGTGGTCGTTGGGCTTGATCATGGAAGGACCGGCGCTGATGCCCATGTTAAGCACGTCTCCGTCGGCGTCCAAGAACACCTTTGCACCGGCAGCCTCGCAGGCCTTTACCCATGTGGCATAGGTGTCGGTGGGAGCACCGGCGGGAATGGAACCGGCAAGAATAACGGTGTCACCATCGTTGATGTCGTTTACAAGAATGTCGAGCAGTGCGTCAAGGTCTTCTTTGGTTACCACGGGACCGGGCTCGTTGATGTCGGTGTTGGTATGAAGCTCCTGGTCAACGATCTTGGTGTTGGTGCGCGTCTCGCCCGCAACCTCAACAGCAACAACCTCGATGCCCATGGACTCAACCATGTGCTTGATGCCGCTTCCTGCGTCTCCGGCGAGAATGGCGTATGCCTTGGACTGGCCACCTAGCTCCTTTACAACCTTAGAGACATTGATGCCCTTGCCGCCGGCGTCGGCGCGCAGCTCGGTCACGCGGTTGACCGCATCGATGGTGAAGGCGGGAACCTGGATGGTCTTGTCAATGGCGGGGTTAAGGCAGACAGTACGAATCATGAGCGTGCCCTTCTAGAGTGTTTCATAGGATGCTTTTAGTATGCTTTTTGCCACAGCATTTATGAGCGGCGATTCAGCGAGTCGCATGAGTGTATGGGGGAGCGGCGCTTCCTGCTACCATTAGGCCATGGTTGAGACTGATGATACATACATGAGCTTGGCGCTTGACGAGGCGCGCCTAGCCGCCGCAGAGGGCGAGGTGCCCATTGGTGCGGTGGTTGTGTGCGAGGGCCAGGTGGTGGCGCGGGCCCACAACCGGCGCGAGCAAGACCGGGATCCTTCGGCGCATGCCGAGTTTGCGGCTTTGGTTGAGGCGGCTCGCGTCCTAGACCGCTGGCGGCTTACGGGCTGTACGGTGTACGTAACGCTTGAGCCGTGCCTTATGTGCGCGGGGCTCATGGTCAATGCCCGCATTGACCGCTGCGTGTATGGTGCGGCCGACCCAAAAGGAGGAGCGCTGGGCACGCTGTACGACCTTAGTCACGACACGCGGCTCAACCACGAGTTTGAGGTGCGGTCGGGCGTGTGCGAAAGCGAGTGTGCAGAGGTGCTGCGCCAGTTTTTTAGAGAGCGGCGAAAAGCCCAAAAGCGCGCACGTCAGGCGGGCCAGCAATCATAAAAAGCAGCCCTATCGTTACCCCTTTGATACTAAATGCCAGCAGAGGCATACATTTTGTCTCGTGGCAGGTATGGTAAATAATACATGTGGATGGCTCTGACAGGGGGACCCAATGGCGCGCCACTTTACCGCAAGCGATGTTCGCGACACGTACGAGCGTATTGGCGGGCGCGTGAGGAGAACGCCGCTTGATGATTCCCTCTACCTAAGCGACGACGATCATCGATACCGCTTTAAGCTTGAGAGCCAGCAGCTTGGACGCAGCTTTAAGATTCGCGGCGCGCTTAACGTGCTGTCACAGCTCGAGCCGTCGCAGCTGAGGCGTGGCGTGGGTACGGTGTCAACGGGCAATCATGCCATTGCGGTGGCCTATGCGGCCAAAGAGCTGGGTATCGAGAACTGCGTGGCCATCGTGCCGTTTGGCACGGCACGCTCCAAGCTCGACCGTATGAGGCTGTATGGTGCGCGCGTTATGACCATGGGGTCAACCTACGACGAGGCTCTGACCTTGGGACTCAACTACATTGACTGCAACGAGCTGTTCTACGTTGATCCGGGTGCCAGCGACCCGCGCGTTTACACAGGGCAGGGGACCATTGGATACGAGATTGCCCTGCTGCATCCATCGGTTGACACCATTGTGGCGCCCGTGGGCAGCGGCGGACTCATTACCGGCATTGCTGTGGGTGCACGAGCCATCAAGCCCAGCATGCGCATTGTGGGCGTGCAGACGGCGGCGTGCCCCTCGTTGTATCAGTCCATCAAGGACAACGTGTGCTACACAAGCTACCCGGTGACAGGCGAGACCATCTGCGACGCAGTGGTGGGTGGTGCCGGAAAGCTGGCCTTCGAGATGCTACCCAACCTCATTGACGAGTGGGTGGTGGTAGAAGAGGCTGCCATACGCAGCGCTTGGCGCTATATGGTGGTAAAGGAGCAGACGCTTATAGAGGGTGGCAGCGCCATGGTGGTGGCCGCAGTGCGCGAGTACCCCGAGCTGGTGGGCGGGTCTAATGTGGCGCTGGTCATTAGCGGCGGCAATGCCGATGGCGTTATGCTTGGTCGCGTGCTCAACGAGCAGACCGAGTAGGGATAAGCCTGGTCTGGTGATCGCGTGGTTTTGGGGACCGTCCCTTGATTTGCGTTGCAGAAGAGGAGTCTTGTCCCGCAGCATCTTCTCTACAGCGCGAATCAAGGGACGGTCCCCAAAACCACGCGTCAACAATTTTGGTTGAGTGGATTCCATGCAAAGACCCAGATGCTCGTGCCAATATCGAGCTAGAGAGTGGCCCTACACCACTTGGAAGATGAAGAAGTCCAGGTAGTGGCTGGCGGGAAAGCCCCAGAGGATGGGGTGATCGGGAGCCTGCTGGCGCTCCTCAACCTGCTTGAGCTGCACCCCTGCGTCGTGAGCTGCCTCGGCAATGGCGCGGGCAAGCAGGTCGCGCGTCATGTGCTGCGAGCAGCTGCAGGTGGCCAGATATCCGCCGCGTGGCAACAGGCGCAGGGCCTCGCGGTTGATGTCGCGATATCCTCGTGCGGCGCTTTTAACCGTTGAGGCGCTCTTGGTAAAGGCAGGTGGGTCAAGCACAATGAGGTCAAAGGGCCCGCCTTGCTCGCGCAGATAACTGCGGTCCTTGCGCAAACGTGGAAGATACTCAAGTACGTTTGTGCAGGTAAAGGTCATGTGTTGCTCAAGCCCGTTGAGTCGAGCGTTAGCCGAGGCAAGATCGAGGGCGGTCTGGCTTACGTCCACGCACCTTACAGATGCGGCACCACCTGCCGCTGCGTTGAGGCCAAAGGGCCCCACGTGGCAAAAACAGTCCAGCACATGCTTGTCGCGTGATAGCTTACGAACGGCACGACGGTTGTACTTCTGATCCAAGAAAAAGCCCGTCTTCTGCGAGTTCTCAAGGTCGAGGTCAAAGGCTAGGCCGTTCTCGTGTACCACGATGTGCGTGTCAAGCTTCTCGCCCTTCTCCCACCAGCCCTTTCGTAGAGGCAGGCCCTCCTTTTGGCGCATGGGGGAGTCGCAGCGCTCGTAGATGGCACGCACGTCCTGACCGTGCGCCCGCAAAACGTCAAGCAGCAGGGGGTAGAGGGTGGGCCTCAGCAGCTCCATGCCCACGGTACCCACCTGTGTCACCAACACCTGTCCGTAGCGGTCAACAGTGAGGCCCGGCAGGCCATCTGCCTCTGAAAAGACGTATCGGCAGGCCTCTAGGTCGCTGGGACATCCCGGCAGAGCGCGCGAGCCCATGGTTGTCTGTCGGTGCTGCCATGCCCACTCTATGCGTCTGCGCCAAAACTCCTGGTCAAAACGGTCATTGGCATTGCGTGACACCAGGCGTATGCGAATCTTGCTCTCCTGCGAGAGAAGCCCCGTGCCCTGCCAGGTGCCGTTCTCTTCCATCACGTCAACCAGACGGCCGTTGGTGGCTTCGACATTGCCTGCAGGGGCGGGATCCATGCGTAGCACCTCGCCCTCAAACACCCACGGATGCCCTTGGGCAAGCGCTTTTGCCGCCTTGCGCGTGATAATGGCGCGTGGGTATGGACGAAGCTGTTTCATGGTGCGCCTTTCTTGAGG
>JAFWLX010000298.1 GCA_017510875.1 Atopobiaceae bacterium
ATTGTAGTCAGAGAGCTTGTAGGCGCTCATGTTGGTGGTCCAGGGCTCCTTTTGCGTGATGGTGGGAATAAACTCATAGCGCTCAATACGAGCACCGTTGGCGTCCTTTACCATGTCGAGCTTTACCATGCCACCCACCATGTTGCGCGCGTCGTTTTGCGTGGACACAAAGTTGCCCACCGACCAGCACACCAGCATGGGCTTCTCTCCCCCGTCAAGCACCTCGACAGGCTGGATCACGTGAGGGTGTCCACCCACAACCACATCCACGCCTGCATCCTTGAAGACGCCGGCCCAGTAGCGCTCGCTGTCACAAGGCCAAGTCTCGTACTCCTCGCCCCAGTGCGCAAAGACCACCACAAGGTCGGCACCAGCCTCGCGTGCAGCGGCAACATCGGTATTGATGCGCTCCTCGTCCATTATGGCAAGCACATTGAAGTCGTTTTCTGGGTCCACGTTGCCATTGAGCACGTCGGTGTAGTTGAGCAGGGCCACGCGCAGGCCATCCTTCTCAAAGAGGTAGGCACCAGCAGGAGAGGTGCCCCCAGCCGGCGCAATGCCGTCGCCATAGGGATAGGCAGCGCCTATGACCTTCATCTCTGGATGCTCGTTGGCCCAATAATCAAGTTCTGATTCCACGCCAGGGTAACCCATGTCAAAGGTATGGTTGGTTGCCTTGAGAATCACGTCAAAGCCAACGTTGACCTCGGCATCGCCCACTTCCTGAGGGCCGTTGAACTGGGGATAGCCGGAGTAAGGCCATGCAGAGCCACCCAAGATGGTCTCTTGGTTAACTACGGCCACATCGGCCTGCGCAACATCGTCGGAAATATGGGTAAAGAGGTGGTCGTAGTTAAGCGTGCCATCATCCGTCCGGCTGCTCTCGATAACACCCTTGTGCAAGAGAATGTCGCCAATCATCATGAGCTGTGCATGCACGGGCTCCTGGGGAGCAGGTGGCTCTTCAGGAGTCACCTCTACGGGCTGCGGCGTATCGCTCACCACAACCTCTTCTTTGGCAGGCGGCTCTGGCTGAGGCGATGGAGCTTGGGGCTTGCGCATGAGAGCGGCAGCTATGCTTGCGCAGGCCACTACCACAAGCACCGCAAGCAGCACATAGAGAAACGCGCGCCGCTTGTTGTGAGAGGCACCCAAGGAAGCCTGGTCAAAGGGGTCTCGTATGCCTGTGCTCACCATCTGACCCTTGAGATGGGCTGGTGAACTCTCTTGCGACGCCGTCGTATCATCGTTCAACTGTGAATCATTGTTCTCCATGCTGCCTCCTTCATGCATCACATGTTACGCTCTGCTGGCATAGGATGCACGGGACACATCTACTACTGCAGGGAGTCGCACATGCGCTACAAGGCTGTTGTCTTCGATCTTGACGGAACGTTGCTCTATACGCTTGAGGATCTGTGGCTTGCCACCAACCATGCCCTGGCGGCAAACGGCCTGCCACCACGTACCATCGATGAGGTGCGCCGGTTTATAGGCAACGGATATCGACAGCTTGCAAGACTGGCCTCGCCGGAGGGAACGCCCGATGAGGTTCAAGAGCAGGTGCTGAGCGATTTCAACGCATACTACCAGGTGCATGCCGAGGACCATACGGGGCCTTACCCAGGCATTCCAGAGCTGCTTGAGTCGCTACGCAAGAAGGAAGTGCCCCTGGCCGTTGTCTCAAACAAGGGAGACGCAGCCGTACAAGACCTGATGGCCAGCTGCTTTCCCGGCACCTTTGACGCAATTGCAGGAGAGCGCGAGGACGTAAGGCGCAAGCCAGCGCCCGATACGGTGCTTGCTGTAATGCGCCAGCTGGCGGTAGGGCCAAAGGATATCGTATACGTGGGAGACTCCGAGGTGGACGTGCGCACTGCAGCCAACGTGGGCTGCGATTGCATCATCGTCACCTGGGGCTATCGCGACGAGGACGAGCTGCACGAGGCTGGTGCCACGGTATTTGCGCACAACTGCGACGAGCTGGCAGAACTGCTGAGCTAGAGGACGGCGCCGCCCCGCAAAACCGCTTGCCTATTGCGCCAGATGGCACATGACAGGGTCGCGCGGGGCGGGTATCATTTAGGCATGAGGTTTCAAACCTTCGGAGAAAGGACTCGATATGGGCAAGAAAGCAGCGGAGGCTCTCGACATCTCTTACGATCAGCTGGCGGAGTACCTGCACGTCAACCACTCCGTCTATATGAAGGTAGACAACACCGTCTACTACCTGACCGATTGCAACTTCGAGGCTTGGCGTGCACAGGACACCAGCATTCGCAACCACAAGAACCACTTTGTTGACTGCAGTCCCCTGGTTCCCACGGTCGACGAGTTCCTCTCCCTGCCGTTCATTCATGGCAAGACCATAAAGGAAGAGTTTGATCACGCAACCTTCTATGCCTCTGAAAAGTAGAGTGTAAGAACTACGTTACACAAGTCATGCAAGGGCGCCCCGCTTGGAGCGCCCTTTTGTTACAGCATCTATGGGCGAAAGACTGTCCCCTGGTGACATTTTGTCACATGGTGCCTGTCCCCATGTGACAGCTACTGGTAATGCAGCGACTCCACCGGGTCGAGCTTGGCGGCTTGACGGGCAGGATAGTAGCCAAACACCGCACCTATCAGGATGCAGATGCCAGCAGCAAAAGCGACCGCCCGTATGTCGATGACAGGCACCAGCTTGGTCTCACCTGTGCTGATGGCCTGGGTGATGCTGCTTCCTGCCAGCCCTGCAAGCGCGTAGGCGCCCAGATATCCAAAGATGATCCCAATGATGCCGCCCGAAATGCACAGACACACCGACTCGAGCAAAAACTGCTTGGTGATGTCAGAGCTGCGAGCCCCCAGAGCCTTACGCAGACCAATCTCGCGAATGCGTTCGGTTACGTTGGTGAGCATCATGTTCATGATGCCAATGCCGCCCACCAAAAGCGAGATGCCTGCCACGGAGGTCATCAGTATCTGGAACGCCGCCATTGTCGCATTGAGCTCGTCGAGCATCGACTGCATCGTATAGACGTAGAAAGAGTCTTCGACATCTTCCTCCTTTATGCCAAAGTAGGCGCCTAGCTTGCTCTTGGTGGTCTTTTCGATGGTCGACATGTCGACATCCGACGCCGCCAGGCCAGACATGCTGTCGAACGACCACGTACCCGTAATGCGTGCGGCACAGGTTGAGTAGGGCATGTATATTCTGCCGCCTTCGCGGCTAGCGGATGATTCCACAACGCCAATGATGGCATAGGTGGCATCTCCCACCTGCACCGATTTGCCCACAACTGACTCGTTTTGGTTGCCAAAGAGGTTTCTGACGGCCGACTGGTCAAGCAGGACCACCAGCGATCCCGCCTCCTCATCCTCAGGAGTGATAAATGCTCCTTGTGTCAGCTTAGTGCCCATCACGTCTGGGTAGTTGGGCAGAACGCCAAGCACCGACACATCGACACTCTTGGTCGCACTCGTCGCCTTGCCCGAACCATAAGCCATGATCGTCAGCGTCTCGTACTCGGGCATGTAATCGACAAGGTTGTTGTAGTCATCAAAACTTGTCTGGCGATCTAATAACAGGTACATCTCGACCATGCGTGCCTGGTCAAGACCTAAATCTCCTACCAAAGACTGTTTGATGCCACTGATGAGAGCCGTCATGGCTATGACCGCACCAATGCCAATCACAATGCCCAGGATGGTGAGCAGGCTGCGACCTCGATTTGCGTCAAGCGCCGAGGCTGTCTCGTACAGCAGGTCTCTTGCCTTCATGTGTGGCTCCTTGTGCCGGGATGTGCCGCCACAAGGGCGCGCTCCTGCTCGTCGGTGAACAGCTTGCCGTCACGGATGTGCACGGTCCGGTCAGCCCACTCGGATACCTCGGGGTCGTGCGTAATGAGCACGATGGTCTTTCCGGCGTCACGCAGGCGTCTGAAGGTCTTGAGCACCATCTCGCCCGTCGCAGAGTCAAGGTTTCCCGTGGGCTCGTCGGCCAAGATCACCGCTGGGTCGTTGACCAGCGCACGTGCTATGGCCACACGCTGCATCTGGCCACCCGAGAGCTCGTTGGAACGATGGTCATAGTAGTCTGCAGGCAGCGAGACCGAGGCCAGGGCCTTCACGGCACGCACCTCACGCTCGGGTACTGGGCAATCGGAGTAGATGAGCGGCAGCATCACATTGCGCAGCACCGTGGCACGTGGCAACAGGTTGAATGACTGGAACACAAAGCCCAAACGCGTTGCCCGCAGCTCGGCAAGCTCGTCATCGGTCAGCTGGGATACGTCAACCCCCTCGAGCAGGAAGGTGCCCGAGGTGGGCGTGTCCAAGCATCCCAGGATGTTCATGAGCGTAGACTTGCCCGAGCCTGACGGACCCATGATGCAGAGAAACTCGCCACGCTGCACCTGCAACGATACCCCCTTGAGCGCATGGGTGTAACCCGCCGCAGACTCGTAGATGCGATGGACCTTTTTGATGTCAATAACGGGAAGCATAAGAGACGACTTCCGCTAGTTTACCAACAAGGCAGCATCTGCCTCGTCCATACTGACACCGCCGCCAAGCACCACCACGTCGCCCTCCTTGAGTCCCTCTTCGACGACAGCGTTGGTGGAGTTTTTCTCGGTAATCTTGACCTCACGTGTCTTGGTTTGACCGGTCTCCTCGTCAACAAGCAGCTGTACGGTGAAGCCCTTTCCGGTGTCGGTCAGCGCGCTCGCAGGAACAAGCAGCACATCCTTAAGATCGGTGGTTTTGATCTTGACGCTGGCGGTCATACCCTCACGCAGCTTGCTATCCGGGTGATCGATAACAAGGCCCACGTGGAAGGTCACCACGCCACCGCCCTCGCCGGCACTGGTGGCCACGGTTGCCACCTCTGAGACCTTGGCGTTTACGGTGACATCGGGCACTGCCGAGAAGGTCACCTTGGCCTTTTGGCCCTTCTTCACGTTCATGATGTCAATCTCGTTGACCTCGATATCCACCGACATCTTGTTCACGTCAGAGATCTGCACCAGAGGTTCGCCTGAAGACTTGTTGCCAGATGCCGCGGATGCGGCAGCCCCAGACGAGGCAGAGCTGCCACCAACCGCCAAGCCCACCTTGGCACCCAGGGCAACCACGTTGCCCGAGGCAGGCGCCTTGACCACGCGCTTGTCAGCCTCCTTAACAGCCTCGTTGTAGGCATCGTTGGCCTTAGAGAGCGCCAGCGACGCCGTGGTAACGCTATCTTGAGCGCTTTGAATGGCCGCTGCCAGCGACACGTCATCAGGGGCATCGGGGTACTTGGGCTCGGCGCCTGCGGGCGTAGGCTCCTCTCCCACAAGCTCAAGCGCGTCCTGATAGGCATCCCAAGCCTCAAGGCGCACCAGGTACTCGACGTACGCCTTCTCCCATGCGTCGTAGAGAGCCTTCTCCTCGGGCTTGTCCGGATCGATGGTGGGAGAGTCACCCGGATAGAGAGGCTCGCCACAAGCAAGGCTGTTGGCGTAGTTACTGCGCTGTTCCCACTCGGCATGAAGGGTGGAGTAGTTGTCCTTGAGGTATTGCCAGTCGGCGTGCTCGGCATCGGCGGTGTCCCAAGCTTCTTGGTACTTGCTCCAAGCCTCGTCGCGCGCTGCCTCGGCTGTGCCTACGCCGCGCTGGGCCGCGTCAAGGGCTTGTTGGGCACTCGTCACGTCTTGCTGCGCCTCGTGCACCTTCCTGTCATAGGAATCGTTTTTGATGGTAAAGAGAACGTCACCCTCGTTAACGTGCTGTCCCTCTGTGACCGACAGGCTCTCTATGATGCCATCAACCTCTGGCGTCACAATCACACTGCTGCCCGCCTTAAGCGCCCCCGAGCCCGAGATGACGTTCTCGTAGTTACCGCGCTCGACAACCGCCGTCTCGAGAGATACCTCCTCTTCTTTGCTTCCCGAAAGGATGCTTCGTCCCACAAGAAAGCCCACAAGCGCAAGCACCACCGCACAGGCAATACCGATCTTGATGAGCTTCTTGCGTTTTCTCTCGGCACGCCTGCGCTCAAGGTTGCGCAGCGCTATCTGCACCTCTGCCTCATCGTCATCCTGCGGCAATGACGTGGCATCCGCAGGCGAGAGAATCTCGAGCGTTTGCTGCTCGCCGTCCCGCTGCTGGTCATTGGCTGTGTGGTCGGCGTCCTCGCGTGGCAAGGCCGTTGTCGTTTGAGCCTCAGTGTCAGGCTGCACGTCTTGAGCGTGCTGCTCGTCAGTGCCAGAGTTCATGGGTGCCCCTATTCCAAGTGTATTTCTTGAGCCATTAAGCTATGGTAACGCATGTCAACCCTGCAGGCACATGCGTTGTGACCTGCATCCCCTATTTATCTCTATTACCGTCACGGCCTGGCAAGCGGGAAGCGAAGACTATCCTTCCTGCTTGTCATCCTCTTTGCGCACAGGCCTGCCGTCCTCTGCGCGCTCGAGCGACTTGATAAGCGTACGGAAGGCGTTGTCCATGGCGTTCTTGTGAGGCGAGCGCGAAGCGTACACCTTCACGGCAGCCTTTGACTTGTTGATGGGCTGCATGGTGCCTGCGCCCGCAATGCATCCGCCCGGACATGCCATGCCCTCCAACAGGTACTTTGGCCACTCGCCCTTCGCGGCCTCCTTGAGCATCTGGCGGCACTCGTTAAGGCCTTCGGCATTGTGTACGCTGACCTCAAATTCTGGGTCCCTGCTCTTGATGACATTGACTACCGCATTGGCCACGCCGCCTGCCACGGCAAAGTTGCGACCGTCCTCACTGGCAATCTCAAAGTCGCTCTTGTTGTCGTCCTCAAGCTTGAGGTAGTCAATCTCCTTGGCATCCATCATGCCTGCCATCTCCTCGAAGGTGAGCACAAAGTCAACCTCCGAGCGAATGGACTTGCGCATGGCCTCAAGCTTCTTGGCCGAGCATGGTCCCACAAACACGATCTTGGCATGGGGATGCTGCGAGCGAATCATGCGCGCTGTAAGCACCATGGGCGTGAGCGCCATCGAGATGCAGTCGGACTGCTCGGGGAACTCCATCTTGGCCATCGACGACCACGCCGGACAGCAGGAGGTACCCATGAAGGGCAGGTCACCAAACACGACCTCCTCGAGAAAGTCATCGGCCTCCTCCACCGCACAGAGGTCTGCGCCAATGGCAACCTCCTCCACGCCGGCAAAGCCGAGCAGCTTGAAGGCCTCACGCAGCTTGCCTACGTTGCCTTTGCCGCCAAACTGACCCACAAAGGCCGGTGCGACGGCGGCAATGACCTCGTCACCACACAGGATCGAATAAATGACCTGGCCAATCTGACTCTTGTCGGCAATGGCACCAAAGGGACAGTTGATGAGGCACTGTCCACAGCTCACGCAGCGCTCGTAGTCTATCTTGGCACGGCCGTGCTCGTCCGAGCTGATGGCGTTCATGCCGCAGGCCTCGGCGCAAGGACGTATGTGGTGATGCACGGCATGGTAGGGACATACCTGGGCGCAACGCCCACAGCCAATGCACTTCTCGTGATCGATGAAGGCCTTCTTGTTCTTGAAGGTGATGGCGCCTTTGGGACAGATCTCGCGACAGGGATGCGCAAGGCAGCCCTGGCAGGCGCTTGAGACGCGATAGACGTTGTCCTCGCAGGCATTGCAGGCAAACCTGATTACATTGATCAGCGGAGGCGCATAGTACGTAAGGCCGGTGCCCTCGTTTACCGCCATACCCTCACTGATGCGCTGGGGCTTCTCGGCGCCTTGGAGAGGAAGGCCCATGGCAAGGCGGATACGCTCGCCAATGATGGCACGCTCCAAAAAGACGCTCTCACGATAGGTTGCCACGTCTCCCGGAAGAATCTTGTACGGAAGCTCGTCAAAGGCGTCGTCTATTTCAGCATCTGTCCACTCGGGATGGTCTTTTAATGTGTACAGGAGTTTTGCCACCTCGCGAAAGACGTTGCGACGAATGCTCGTAAGGTTGGTGTAGACGCCACGCATGGTATCGGCCATGTTTACCCCTCTCGTAGATTCCCCTCATCACAGTATGCACGATTTGCGTGGCAAAGGCAGCTGTACTTTTGGCTAAGACGTAAGCGGTCTTGGGCCCGGGTCATATCCTGTATCAGGGAAGAGGGAATCGAAGCGTTGGGGCCAGGCAGTGCGCAGGCTAAGCCGCTCGCCTGTTGCGGGATGGACCAGATTCTCTTTCCAGGCATGAAGCATCAGGCCATCCTTATGGTGCGCTCCGCCGTAGAGCGCATCTCCCAGCAGCGGATGTCCAGCGTGAGCAAGGTGGACCCTTATCTGATGCTTTCTTCCGCTGCCTAACTCCACCAATAGGAGTGAGCGGCCCTTTTGATACGCAAGGGTCTGCACACGCGTGAGAGAGGGCTTGCCTTTTGCGGCAACGCGCATCTTGCGTGCGTCATGGCGGTCGCGAGCTATGGGGCCACGCAGCTCAAGCCAGCGATCCTCGCTGGCCTTGAGCCTTCCGGCTATCACGGCCAGGTAACGCTTGTGCATGTCGTACCCCGCCACCTGTGCGTCAAGACGTGGCTGCAGCTCCGGTACCAGCGAGAACAGCACCAAACCCGTGGTCTCAACATCAAGGCGCTGGATTGCCTGCGGCAGGCAGCTGCGTCCCTCTTTGGCAAGCATCGCACGCACACAGTCGGTCAACGTGACCGAGCCTGTGCCGTCGCCATGCACCAAAAGTCCTGCCGGCTTGTCAATTGCTAGCAGAATGGGATCTTGGTAGACCACCTCAAGGGGCTTGCCTGACAGCCGGGATGCTGGCTCCTCCCCTCCTCTTGTAAATGCAAGCGTCAGCACGTCACCAGGAAGAAGCACCGAGCCACGTTGCAGCACATCTCGCCCACGTGTCAGCTGCCCGCGCGCAAAGACGCGTTGCGTCATTGCCTTTGAACCCACCAGTTTCTCGAGCAGTACGCCAGCACTAAGCTCCTCGCACACCACCAGCTCAAGATGGGTGACATAGAGCCCTCTGACCTGCCACGCTTGGTGCGCCGGCACCGCTGTCACTGGACGTCCTCGCTCACCTGCCGTGCCAGCAGATCGGCAAAGTCCTCTATCACGCTCCATACATGGCTGGACGAGCGCCAGGCCATGTGGATGTCTATCCGTGCGTCTGGCCCCAAGTTCATGATGCACATCTGTGAAGCCTCGCCATCCCCCACAAGGTCACGCGCCAGATCGACGGGCACAAAGGTTGCCCCCATGTCACGAATGGCCAGCTCAACCAGTGTTTCTGAGTTAGAAGAGACCACAGTTGGCTCCATGCTCAGACCCGCTTGCTCAATGAGCCTGCGCGAGAGGTCGCCAGGCTCGTCATGGCGTCCCAACAACAGGAAGGGGCATTCCTTAAGAGGAGCCAAGCTGCGGTTGCGCACGACCTCCTCGGCTACCTGGCGAGCTTCCTCGCCATAGAGCCTGCGCAAAAGGCGCCACGATACGAGAAGGGCAATCTGCTCGGTGCGCAGCAGGCGTACCTCAAAGCCCGGCATGCCTGGGGGAACGGTTGCCACCGTCATGTCAACACGACCTTCACGCAGTGCCTCTACCAGTTCCTCGTTCTCTTCCTCGTCAATGAGCACGCGCACGCCCGGCTTGCGTTCCCTAAAGGCGGCAATGGCACGCGGCATGAGCAGCCGCCCGCGCGTAGAGGCAATGCCCACGGCCAAAAGACCCTGCTCGTCACCGGCTATATCGGCAAACTCTTGCACCATGGCTCGGCGATCGGTCTCAAAGCGGCGCGCATAACCCAGCAGAACCTCGCCAGCATAGGTAAGGGTGAGCGGGACCTTGCGATTGACCAACCGCACACCAAGCTCGCGCTCCATACTGGCAATGTGTGCCGAAAGCGTTTGTTGCGTCACCATCAAACGCTGAGCCGCACGCGTAAAGCTGCGTTCCTCGGCAAGCGCAACAAAGTACTCCATCGAAGAGAAGTTCATAGGGGCCGTATCCTCCGTGGCAACATTACAAAGCAGACTTGTAAGAAGTATCAATAGAAACAGTTAGCGTATGTTGTAACAGAATCGTAATATGAATGCAAGAAGCAAAGCAACTCTCACAATCGCAGGAGGATGCCATGTCAAAGACTACAAACACCCGCACGGCAACCGCGTCCTTCGCCGACGCCAAGCCCTCCCGCACCGCGCCGCGCAAGCCACGTTGGCATGCCCTTGGCCTGAGCCAAGAAGCGCAGCGCGATCCGGCAGCTCTCACCTTTGCACGCCTAGGCCTGCTTGCCTCGCGCTGGTAGCGACAAGAGCAGCGCCTGACACTTTACGGTCCCCTCTTGAGTTGCATCTTAGAGGGGACCGCTGCTTCAGAAGAGTTGATCGAGTACAGACTAAAGTCGGGCGCAAACGCCAACTGGCCCCATGCGAAGTCGGGCGCATTTCTCATCACAGAATTG
>JAFWLX010000299.1 GCA_017510875.1 Atopobiaceae bacterium
AGCACCTGAATGGTGCGACGAATCTCTTCCACACGGCCAATGACCGGATCGAGCTTGCCGTTGCGCGCCATGTCGGTCACATTGCGCCCGTACTTCTGCAGGGCCTTGAACTCGCCGTTTCCGTCTTGGCTGGTCACGCGCGCATCGCCGCGCAGGCGGTTGAAGGCCTCCTGCACGCGCTTGCTGGTAACACCGGCATTGCGCAGCACGGTACCCGCGGCACCCTTCTCGTCAGAAAGGGCGCAAAGCAGATGCTCGCTGGTCACATATGCGTCACCCAGCTGGCTTGCCAACTTCTCGGCGGCATCGCCCACGCGCGCAAGCTCGTTAGAGAGCCCCATCTGACCTACGTCTCCCGAAACGCGCGGGGCATCGTTGATAGCGATGTCTGCCGCCCTCTCGATCTTTGCGGCATCGGCTCCCACCATCTCGATGATGGCATCCAGGTTGGTGTCATCGGCAGCAAGCAGCGCCTTAAGCAGGTGTATCGGCATAACTTGAGCGGCCTGTGCATCGGCCGCTATAGAAACAGAACTCTGTAAAGCTTCTTGAGCCGTGACGGCCCATTTATCAAACCTCATATGGCTCCTCCTTCTGGCCAGCGTTGGCCTTGTCTATGCATCCTTTATCATTGTTCCCTTATTGGTGAATACTATACATATCTAAGTGTCATTATGTGAGATTTTCTCAGTTTGATTGGAGCAAGTGGGCTGTTTCAGCAGGCGGATGGCCGCAAATTCTGCGACGTGGGGCATAATGGTGAGCATCTATCTTGAGGGGAGATTCTCATGACGCAGAGCTCGGGACAATCTTCTTCGTACATGACCAAGGGGGTCTTAGTGCTTGCCTCCCTCATGCTTGGCGGACGCGTATTTGTCGAGGTGGTCGACTCGCTCTCGGGCGCCCAAGACATGACCAACATGATTGGCACGCTGATAGTCGTTGCCTTTCTGATAGTTGTCGTCATCTTTCTCCGCAAGTACTTTAAGAACTACGACAGCGAGGCTATTGACCCACCTTTTGGCTGGGCGCCCACCATGTCCGATGAGGCCATTCGCAAGTACCGCGGATTCCAGATGACCGTCAACGACAATGGCGAGCTGGTGCCGGTCAAGTCGCAGTCGGCCCAAGAGTCTGCCGAGCGCCAAAAACAGGCAGAGGCTGTAAGCGCGCAACTGCAAAACGTACTGGACGCAAGCCCCAAGCCCGCAGAGCCCACCACCAAGCCCAACAAGCCCGCCTCCTCCATTCCCAACGAGCACACGGGAACCAAGCGCAAGGTCCGTGCGGGCATCAAGGTGGGTCGACGCGTAGATGCCGAGGTATACGTAGGACCCCGGCTTAGCAAGCACGGAGCGCTCCCCACGCCGCAGCAGCTTTTTGACGCGCTGGGCGAGTACGTGATTGGCCAGGAGGAGGCACGACGCACGCTGGCGGTTGCCGTGTACAACCACTACAAGCGCATCACGCCGTCATGGCATGACGACGAGGAGAACCCCGTCGAGATTGCCAAGTCAAACATCCTGCTGCTGGGACCTACGGGCTCTGGCAAGACACTTATGGTGCAGACTTTGGCGCGCATCCTTGACGTTCCGCTGGCCATAGCCGACGCCACCACGCTCACCGACGCCGGCTATGTGGGCGAGGATGTTGAGTCTATTCTCGCACGGCTGATTGCCGCTGCCGGCAGCGAAGAAAACGCCTCGATGGGCATTGTGTACATCGACGAGATTGACAAGATTGCCCGCTCGACAGGACCAGCCGGCAACATGGCCAACAACAACGACCCCTCGGGCGAGGGCGTGCAACAGGCACTGCTCAAACTGCTTGAGGGATCGATGACCAGCATTCCCCCACTTGGCGGGCGCACCAACCTCTTTCAGCGCAACAGCCAGATTGACACCACCAACGTGCTGTTCATTTGTGGCGGTGCGTTTGTAGGGCTCACCGATATCGTGCGACGTCGCACCACCAACCATAGCATCGGCTTTGCTCAAACAGAGCAGCTGGCAAACAGCGAACCCACCGAGGACGACTTGCTGGCCATGGTAGAACCGCAAGACCTGCACCGCTTTGGGCTGATACCCGAGCTGGTGGGACGCATTCCGGTCATCACGCACACCTGCGAGCTTACGGTGGACGACATGGTACGCATCTTGGTCGAGCCAAAAAATGCCATCACCCGACAGTATCAGCGACTCATGGCATACGACGGCCCCGAGCTGGTGTTTGAGAAAGATGCGCTAGAGGCCATCGCGCAGGTGGCGCTCAATCGCGGCACCGGAGCACGTGGGCTGCGCTCCATCTGCGAGAAGATTCTGCGCGACCCCATGTTTGAGGTGCCCGGAAGAAAGGACATCAAGCAGGTTGTGGTGCACAAAGAGTGCGTGACCGAAGGCATCAAGCCCGAATACGTGGTTGACTAAAGGCCGTGACAGAAGGGGACCCGAGCGCCGTCCCTCTCGGGCAAGACGGGCGGCAACCCTCGAGGCTCCGCTTCGGCTAAGCGCTCCGCCCTTACGGCGCGGCAGCTGCGGAACTCGCGCCCCCTGCGGGGGCGCTCAAACAGTCCTCGCTCCCGCCGCACCGACGGGCGGAGCAGCCTCAGAAGGAGCCTCGAGGGTTGCCGCCCGTCTTGCCCGAGAGGGACGGCGCTCGGGTCCCCTTCTGTCACGGCCGCTAGCAGCTACCCTTCAAACGGCATGAAGCGCTTAAGGCGCTCGGCGGCCAACACGCGATCGTCGCAGTCCAGAATTCCGCGCCCCACCATGATGATCTCGGGCTCGAGCGCCAGGACCTCCCTGATGTTGGTCTCGTTGATGCCCGTGTTAAGCGCCAGTTTGGCATGCATCATGTTACGCTTGGCAACCTTGGCAATGTCAAGCGGCTTGACCTTGGGCGTAAACCAGTGGCGATGCGTCTCAAGGTCGTAGTCGTACTCGGGCAGGTACCCCGTGTGTACGGCAATGTAGTCAACGCCCAGGTTGTCCACCTCGGACGTGCGGCGCGCAATGTGGCTTGGCGGCGCCGAAAGGTCGCAGATAATCTCGCCGCCATAGGTCTTGGCCTTCTCAACCATCTTGCGAATCACGGGGTCGGGTGCCACCGAGAGTACGCTCACCATGTTGGCACCCGCATCAAAGCAGCGCGTAGTCACGCCGGTGCCGCCATGGAAAACCTTGGCGTCCACGCAAATGCATAGGTCGGGATGACGCTGGCGTATCTCCTCCACCAGCCCAAGGCCAAAGGTCACCACCTGTGGATAACCAATCTCTAGGACATCAACGTGCTCGGCTAGCAAGTCGGCCATCGCAATGACCTCGTGGTACTTGCCGTGGTCTATGGTCAGCTGAAGCTTCATGGTTACAACCTCCTAGAGGATCTTCATGGCAATTGCCAGCACGATGGGCATGGTAATCATAGAGATGATGGTGGTGCCAATGGCAAGACCCGTGCCGTACGAGTAGTCGGCACCATACTTGAGGGCCAGCATAGAGGTGGCCGAGGCTGCCGGAGCCGCGGCAATGATCATCATGACCATACGCACCTCAGAAGGTACCGGCATGAACATGAGAATGGGGATGCTGGCAAGGGGCACCACCAGCAAACGCAGGGCTATGGCCTTGTACAGGCGAGTATCGGCAATCATCATGCCAATGTTGGAGGCACCCAGCGTAGCGCCCAAAATAATCATGCCCAGGCCAGTGTTCATGTTGGCCATGCCCGAGATTGTCTTTGCAAGCACATAGGGCAACTTGAAAGGTGCAAGGAACAGGATCATGCCAATGATCACAGCAAGGAGGTTGGGGTTGGTGAGGATCTTTTTTACCGAGACCTCGTTCTTGTCGCCGCTCATGAGGTAGACGCCGTAGGTCCAGAAGGTGATCGTGCCCACCACCAAGGTCATGGTTACGTAGAACACGTACTCGTCACCAAGGATGCCCTGGATAAGGGGGATGCCCACAAATCCAGAGTTTGAGAAGACCACGGCAAATTGGCCCACACGATCGGGCTTGCCGCAGCCAAAACGCGCAATCAGCACCGACACCGCAAAGATGACAAGGAAGAACAGCATGACCAAAAGGCCTGCTGAGAGGCGTGTGGCATCAAAGTCGATGGCCAACGACTGGATAACCACACAGGGCGTGCCCACATACAGGGCAAGGTTGGACAGTTGCGCCACGCCCTTCTCGTCAATCTGCTTAATCTTGTAAAGCACGACGCCAATTGACATCATGCACAGCATCACAAGAATCTGTTTGATAAGGATTAGTACCATATGCGCCCCCTCCCCTTGCGCCCTCTGGCGCACCGCTTTCTATGGTACGGCAGAAGAGGAGCAAGGACGGACAGGGGGCGTGGCAAGGCGGCGAAAGGCGACGGAAAAGGTCGCTGGCCGTGGATAGGTCGGGAGGGGTACCGCCATGGCCCCCTCCCGACCCATCCACGGCCAGCGTCTACAAAACACGAAGGGCACCTGCCAGATATCCCAAGCTATCTGCCGCCCAAGCCGCTTTCCAGCAGGCCACGCATCACTTGGTCGGGTGCTCCGCCCTCGTAACGGGCGAGCGCGTGGATGCGCTGCTGCATGCGAAACTCGTGAACCTCTTCCTCAAGTTCGCGCACGCGCGTACGCAGCTCGTCTATCTCGCGGTCGCGCTCCTCCTGGCGCTCGCGCATGTCAAGTATGCGCACCACGCCCGCCAGGTTGATTCCCTCCTCGGTCAGCTTGCTAATGAGGTTGAGCCTCTCAATGTCACCCTCGGAGTACAGCCGGGTGTTGCCGCGCGAGCGGCCCGGCGTTACCAAGCCCTTCTGCTCGTACACACGCAAGGTCTGCGGATGCATGCCCGTCAGCTCGGCAGCCACGCTAATCATGTACAGCGGCTT
This sequence comes from Atopobiaceae bacterium, assembly GCA_017510875.1. GTDB lineage: Bacteria > Actinomycetota > Coriobacteriia > Coriobacteriales > Atopobiaceae > UBA1367. The sequence goes on from JAFWLX010000299.1 coordinate 4,891, forward strand.
GTTCTTGTTGCTATCACTGCGCTCCATAGACCTCAACATCCTTCCGGTAGTCTCGATCATCGGCTTCGCGTAGTTGCTCAAGCGCCGTGCGCTCGGTTGCGCTCAGACGCGTGGGAATCACAATGTGCACCTTGACATACAGGGCGCCCCTGCTTCCCTTGCGCTTGACGTTAGGCGCGCCAAGGTCGCGGAACCTAAAGGTCTTGCCCTCCTGCGTGCCCGCAGGAATCTTGAGCCTACAGGTTGTTCCGTCAGGCGTGGGAACCTCTACCGATGCGCCTAAGGCTGCCTCGTACATGCTGATGGGCAGCTCGATGCGCACGTCGGCACCATCGCGCTTGAACAGCGGGTGCTCGGCCACCCTGGTGGTGATTACCAGGTCGCCGCGCGGGCCACCGTTGTCGCCGTACTCACCGCGGCTGCGATAGCGCAGCTTGCCACCATCAACGGCACCAGCAGGAATCTTGACAGTAAGGGTCTGCTTCTCGCCCGTTGAGGGAATGGAGTAGCTCACCTTGCGCTGGGCACCCTTAAAGGCCTCGTCAGCGCTGACGTCAATGTTGAGCGTAAGGTCGCTGCCCTTGGTGGGCTGATTGGACCGACCACCCGGCTGTCCGCCAAAGATGGTTGAGAAGTCAAACCCGCCAAAGCCACCTTCGCCACCGCGTATGTTCTCAAAGATGTCCGACCAGTCGGCTGCGTTGCCGGTGTAGGTGTAGCCGCCTCTGTTGCGACCGCCCGAACCGCCAAAGTCCGAGCCCGGAATGCCGCCAAACATAAGCAGCTGGTCGTACTCCTTGCGCTTCTCCGGATCAGAAAGCGTGTTGTACGCCTCGCTGACCTCCTTGAACTTCTCCTCGTCACCACCCGCATCGGGATGGTACTTGGCAGCAAGCTTGCGGAAGGCCTTCTTTATCTCGTCCTGGGCGGCGTCGCGCTTCACGCCCAGGATATCGTAGTAGTTTCTCTTGCCAGCCATGTGCTGCAACGCCTCCTTTCGCTATGAGGCGGACAGGGCCAGGACAAAGGGTTTCTGCTTTGTCCTGGTCTACCTGTCCACCAACGTATGTAGCCTCTAGTCCTCGGTCTCTTCTGTCGGACGCTTGGGCCCGCCGAAGGTGACGGTAACCATTGCCGGGCGAATGACTTTGCCGCCCATGCGATAACCCTTTAGGTACACCTGAGCAACCGTCTCGTCGTAGGCCTCAGCGTTCTCCTCGCGGCCCACAGCCTGGTGCACCAGCGGATCAAACGGCTCGCCCACAGGGTCAATGACCTCAACGCCCTCCTTGCCCAGGATGTCAAGCATCTTGGCATGCACTGCCATGACACCCTCGACAAACTGGGTGACCTTCTCGTCGCCCTCGGCGTTCTGGGCGGCGTGGTTGGAGGCACGCTCCATGTCGTCAAGCACAGGGAGAAGGTTGGTCACAAGCTTCTCGGCGGCGCGCTCGCGCTCGGCGTTGCGCTCGGCCGCCGTGCGACGACGGTAGTTGTCCCAGTCGGCCTGCAGGCGAAGCAGCCTGCTTGCGGCGTCGGCCGCCTCCTTCTTGGCCTCGTCTATCTGCTTCTGGGCCTCGTCAAGCTCAAGGAGAAGGTCGCCCGTCTGCTCGCGCGCGCGCTCGGCCTCGGCAGCCATGTCGGCCTCGGCAGCAGCTGCGCCTGCACGCTTGGCAGCCTCTACCATCTCTGCTTCCTCTTCTGGTGTCAGGTTATCAATGTCGTACTCTGCGGCCTCCTCGGCCACCTCGCCCTCCTCGGGCTCCAGGACGTCATCGTTCTCGATATCAATAGGCACTCTCACGTCACTATCCTCTCAGCAATATGGCGGGAGCGGAATGAGTCCCGCCCCCGCCATGGCTCGTTCGTCTCTATTTAACAGACTTGCTAGTCAACAACCTCGTAGTCAGCGTCAACCACGTCGTCGCCGCCGTTGTCATCGCTGGCGCCCGGAGCGGTCTGATCCTGCTGGTCGGAGTAGACGATCTCGGCGAGCTTGTAGCCAGCCTGCTGCAGCTTCTCGCCAGCGGCCTTGATGGAGTCGATGTCAGTGCCTTCGAGGGCCTTCTTGGCCTCGTCGATAGCAGCCTGAACCTCGGACTTGGTGTCGGCGGGAACCTTGTCGCCCAGCTCGTTCAGGGTCTGCTCGGTGGAGTAGGCCAGGCTGTCGGTCTGGTTGCGGACCTCGATCTCGTCCTTCTTGGCCTTGTCCTCCTCGGCGTGAGCCTCGGCGTCC
>JAFWLX010000300.1 GCA_017510875.1 Atopobiaceae bacterium
CGGGACCCGGCGAGTCCACCACCGCCACCAGCGTGTCGGCATCACAGTCGATGAGCAGGCGCTTTACCTGCTGCATGTTGCCACTGGTTGCACCCTTGTTCCAGAGCTCTTGGCGCGAACGAGACCAGAACCAAGCGGTGCCCGTGGAAAGGGTCAGACGCAGCGACTCCTCGTTCATCCACGCCACCATGAGCACCTCACCTGTACCCTCCTGTTGCACCACGCAGGGAATAAGGCCCTGCGCATCCAGCTTCAGGCTTACGGCGGACAGGTCCACTAGCTCGGGCAACTCTCCGGCATATGGCTGCGTTTGCATGGACACTCCTTTTGTGAGCGTGGACTGGGGGACCGTCCCCGAATCCCCGTTGATTATGCCAATGTGGATTAGGGGACGGTCCCCCAGTCCACGCTCCACCTGCAAAATGCTAGAAGTCAAGGCGTACGGGGATTCCCTGCGAGGCCATGTACTCCTTTACCTGGCGGATGCTGTAGGTGCCAAAGTGGAAGACGCTGGCGGCAAGAACGGCGTCAGCCTCGCCCTCGATGATTCCCTCGGCAAAGTGCTCGAGAGAGCCCACGCCACCCGAAGCTATGACGGGGATGGGCACCGCACGGGCCACCGCGCGCGTAAGTGCGAGGTCAAAGCCCTCCTTGGTGCCATCGCGGTCCATGCTGGTAAGCAGAATCTCTCCTGCGCCGCGACGGGCCGCCTCTTGCGCCCATTCCAGCGCGTCGATACCCGTGGCCTTGCGACCGCCAGCAACGTAGACCTCCCACTTGTCGGCCTTGCCCACACGCTTGGCGTCGATGGCGCAGATGACTGCCTGGCTGCCAAAGGCAGCGGCGGCCAGTGAGATAAGCTCGGGGTTCTTGATGGCCGCCGAGTTGACCGAGACCTTGTCGGCACCTGCGGCCACCATCTTGGTCATGCCCTCTATGTCACGGAAGCCGCCACCCACCGTATAGGGAATGCGCAGCTCCTCGGCTGCATGAGATGCCAGCTCGATGGTGGTGGAGCGGTCATCCGAGGTGGCGGTGATGTCAAGGAAGATAACCTCGTCGGCACCCTCGCGGTCGTACACGCTTGCCAGCTCGACGGGGTCTCCCGCATCGATGAGGTTGACAAAGTTCACGCCCTTGACCACGCGGCCATCCTTGACGTCAAGGCAGGGTATAACGCGTTTGGTAAGCATGGGTTTCTCTCCTTTGAAAAGAAAGCCGCAGGTAGTTGGTTACTCTGATGCCGCAAGGGCCTCCTCGAGCGTGAAGGCCCCCTCGTAAAGGGCACGTCCGGTGATGGCACCCTCGATCACGTCATCTCCCAGCGCGGCAAGTGCGCGCAGGTCGTCCAGGCTGGCAATGCCGCCCGAGGCAACAACGGGAAAGCCTGCCACGTGGGCTATGCGCTTGTAGGCCTGTGTATCGATGCCCGTTTGCATGCCATCGCGCGCCACGTCGGTAAACACCAGGTGGCGATAGCCAAGACCCACCAGCTCGCCTACCAGGTCGACATCGCGCACACCCGCGCCCTCACGCCAGCCGTTCACGCGGACCATGCCATCGCGAGCAGCAACATCTGCCACCAGCAGCTCGCCGTAGCGCTCTGCGGCCTCACGGGCAAACGCGCGGTCTCTAACCAGGGCTGTGCCAATTGCAATGCGCTTCACGCCTGCAGCGGCAAAGCGCTCGATGGCCGCAAGGCTGCGCACGCCTCCCCCAGCATCAACCGATATGCCCGGCACTTGGCAGATTCCCTCGATAGCCGCACGGTTGCGGGCCAGGGCATCCTCATCCTCCTCAAAGGTTGCCGAGAGGTCCACCACATGAATCCATGTGGCACCGCGCCGCGCAAAGTCCTGCGCCACCGCAACGGGATCTGTTGAGTAGACGTCCATCTGGGAGCGCTCCCCGCGCTTGAGGCGCACCACGTTGCCTGCGATGAGGTCGATGGCAGGAAAGACGATCATGGGCTATCCCCTCACGTAGCGCAGGAAGTTGGACAGGATGCGCAGACCCGTTGCCGAGGACTTTTCGGGATGGAACTGCACGCCAAACATGTTGTCCTGCCAGACGCTTGATGCAAAGCTCCTGGTGTAGTGCGTACGTGTGCACACCACGCCAGGATCGACGTCGTCGGCTAGGGCATAGGAGTGCGTGAAGTACACGTTTGAGCCCTCGGGCACGTCCACAAACAGGGGGCACTGACGTCCCTGCTCGGTAAGGTGCAACTGATCCCAGCCCACGTGCGGAACCTTAAGGCGGCTGGACTCCAGAATGGTCACCGACCCCGAGAGCAGCCCCAGTCCCGGTACCCAACCGTTACCCCAAGCACTGGTGGTGTGCTCGGAGCCGCGGTCAAAGAGCAGGTGCAGTCCTAGGCAGATACCCAAAAACGGCACGCCGGAGCGCACCGAGCGCACGATGGCGTCAGCCTCACCCGAGCTGCGCAAATAGCTCATGGCGTCCTCAAAGCTGCCCACACCGGGCAGGATGATGCCGCGCGCCTCGGCAATGGTGCGCGGATCGTCGCTGATCACTACCTCGGCTCCCACAGCAGACATACTGCGCGCAACCGACAGGAGGTTTCCCTTGTGGTAGTCAACGACCACGATTTCGTGAGACATCACAGAACCCCCTTGGTAGACGGAATGCCGTAGTCACGCGGGTCGGCTTCGACAGCCTCACGCAAAGCGCGGGCAAATGCCTTGAACGTTGCCTCAAGAATGTGGTGGGCGTTCTCGCCGCACTGCTCGCGCAAATGCAGGGTCAAGCCTGCGTCGCGCGCAAGGCCTGCAAAGAACTCGTGTCCCAGCTCGGTATCAAAGGTCCCCACCTTGGCAGGACCAATAGGCACGTCCCAATACAGCTCGCCGCGTCCCGATATGTCGATGGACGCCATAACCAGCGCCTCGTCGAGCGGTACCAGCGCGCTGCCAAAGCGGCGAATGCCCTTCTTGTTGCCCAAGGCCTCGCAAAGCGCCTGCCCTAGGGCAATGCCCACGTCCTCGACCGTGTGGTGGTCATCCACCCAGGTGTCACCCTTGCAGTGCACCGTAAGGTCGAGCAGCGAGTGGCGTCCCAGCGCCGTGAGCATGTGGTCAAAGAAGCCCACACCCGTCGAGATGTCACAGGCCCCACAACCGTCAAGGTCAACCTTGACCAGGATGTCGGTCTCCCCCGTCTTCCTGGTAACTGTGGCTACGCGCGTCATGCTACCTCCCTTAGTACGGCCGCAAGGGCCTCTATCAGCGCATCGTTTTCTTCCGGCATGCCCACCGTTATGCGCAAGCAGTCGTCAAGACCAGGAGTCGACGAGAAGTCGCGCACCAGAATCGACCACTTGTCACGCAGGTGAGCGCGCACAATGCCAGCGTGTGGCATGCGCACCAACAGGAAGTTGCCCTGGCTGGGCCACACCTGCACGCCCTCTAGAGCGGCAAGCGCTCTTTCAAGGCGTTCGCGCTCGTAGCGGATCTGTTTGATGGTGGGCAGGAACACGCCGCGCATGGACGTAACCACCTGCGCCGTTGCCTGGGCAAACACGTCAACCGTGTAGGGCTGGCGAACGGCGGCCAACACATCAATCACGTCGGGTGCCGCCAGCACATACCCCACGCGCACGCCCGCCAGGCAGAAGGCCTTTGAGTAGGTGTGCAGGATGACGAGATTGTCATAGCTAGACAGCAGGTCCTCGCAGGATATGCCCTTGTCAGCAAACTCGATATAGGCTTCGTCGATCATCACGATGCCCGGGCAGGTCTGGCACAGGCGCGCTGCATCGTCGTGAGTGATGGTGTTGCCCGTAGGGTTGTTGGGCGAGGTGATGATGACCATGTTGGCCGTGCGGACCATAGGCAGAAGCGCGTCCATGTCCAGCTCGAAGGTCTTGGAATCTCGCCAGCACCTTACCACGCTTGTGCCCAGCATCTTTGAGTAGATGTCGTAGACCGTAAAGGTTGGCGGACAGTCCACCAGGCGCTTGCCTGGCCCGCCAAAGGCCAGGAAGAAATTGAACAGCAGCTCGTCGCCGCCATTGCCTACGCATACGTTCTCGCGATGCACACCGTGCCAGAGGGCAATCTGATCGCGTAGCTCGTTGGCCATGGGATCGGGATAGCGATTGGTAGGTGTGGTCGCAATCGCCTCGTTGATGGCCGTGCGTACGCGGACGGGCAGGTCGTAGGTGTTCTCGTTGGCCGAGAGGTTGATCTTGCAAGGCGTGAAGTTGGGATCGTAGGGGCTAAGGGCCGCAACCTCGGGACGCACCAGATCAAGCACGCGCTTGGACAGGCTTGCCATTACAGCCTCACCCGCCCCGGCTTGGTCAGCTCGGTGGGCCAAGCAACGCGGGTGACATCCTCGCAGGCCTCCGCTGCGTTGTCGTACGACTCGATGCCTTGCTCAACCAGCCTGCGGCGCATGCCCACCGAGAGGGCGTGAGCCCAAAGTCCCTCTGCCTGCGCAAGCGCCTGAACCGACGGTGCGTCAGCGGCAAGGCCCTCGGGCGTGTAGTAGATGACGCTCGAGCGCTTTTGGAAGTCATAGACGCCCAAAGGATTGGAGAAGAGCGCCGTGCCGCCCGTGGGAAGCGTGTGGTTGGGGCCGGCAACGTAGTCGCCCAGCGGCTCGGAACTCCACGGACCCACAAAGATCGCGCCCGCGTTCTCAATGCGACCCACCAGATGCATGGCCTCGGGCACATGCAGCTCAAGGTGCTCGGGCGCAATGAAGTTGACCGCATCTATGGCCGCGTCAAGCGAGTCGCAGATCACAATGACGCCCTGCTCGTCCAGCGAGGCACGGGTTATGTCCTCGCGCGGGCTCTGCACCATCAGGCGCTCCACGGCCTCCAGCACGCGGGCAGGCAGCGTGGCATTAGTGGTCACCAGGTAGCAGGCGGCCAGGGGGTCATGCTCGGCCTGCGCCATAAGGTCGGCAGCAACCACCACAGGATCTGCGCTGGAATCGGCAAGCACGCACACCTCGGAGGGACCGGCCACCATGTCTATGCCCACATCTCCCGACACGTAGCGTTTGGCAGCTGCCACAAAGGCGTTGCCCGGGCCCACGATCTTGGACACCTTGGGGATGGTCTCGGTACCATAGGCAACAGCCGCAATGGCCTGCGCGCCACCCACGGCATAGACCTCGTCCACACCGGCCAGGGCGGCAGCCGCAAGCGTATAGGCCGAGAGCGACCCATCGCGCTGCGGCGGGGTAACCATGATCACGCGACCAACGCCGGCCACCTTGGCAGGTATCACGTCCATGAGCACGGTTGAGGGATACTGCGCGCGACCGCCTGGCACGTAGACGGCAGCCGACGGCACCGGACGCACCTGCACGCCCAGCAGCGTTCCGTCAGGGCGCGTGGTAAACCACGACTGCTCGCGCTCGCGCTCGTGGAAGTCCCTGATCTGGCGCTCCGCGCGCTTGAGCGACTCGAGAAAGACAGGGTCAACCAGCTCGAGCGCGCCTTGCACCTTGTCGTGAGAAACCAAAAAGCTCTGCGGGCACACGTTGTCAAAGCGCTGACAGTATTCGCGCACGGCCTCGTCACCGCGCTCGCGCACGTCGTCCACAATGGCCTGGGAGCTCTGCTCAATCTGGCGCGGAAGGGCACCGGTGCGTCGCAGGTCGGATGCCGTAAGGCGACGGCCCTCGGTAAGGAAGATCTCGCGCATGCGTTACTCCTTGTCTCCCGCAACAATGCGGGCCATACGTTCTGACAGCTCGCGAATACGCGGGTTCGAGCGGTAGGCCGCCGGACCCGAGAAGAAGCGAGCGGTGCACTCAAGAACCTCGTCTACCACCACAAGGTCGTTTTCGGCCAGCGTGGTTCCCGTTGCGGTGATATCGACGATACGGTCGGTCATGCCCACAATGGGGCCAAGCTCTATGTTGCCGTGCAGCTGCACAATATCCACCTGCTGGCCAATGCGCTGGTAGTAGCTGCGCGTGATGCGTGGGTACTTGGTGGCCACGCGAACCGTCCCGCGCCAGGCGTAGGCACGCTCGGCGGCGCCCATGCGCCAGGCGGGCTCGGCCACCACAAAGCGACAACCGCCAAAGCGCAGGTCAACAAGCTGAACCAGGTCCACGCCCGCCTCTATGATGGAGTCGCTGCCGCAGATGCCGCAGTCGGCGCCACCATGGGCGACAAACACGGGCGCATCCTGTGCGCGCACGATGATGTACTCCACGTCCCCTGCGTTGACAATGAGCCGGCGTCCGGGGTTGGCAAGCTCCTCGGTGGGAAGGCCCACCGCTCCCAGCAGGCGCACCGCATCCTTGAAGAGGCCGCCCTTGGGCACGGCAATGCGCAGGGGCCTCTCGGCAACGCGCACGCCAGGCGCCACCACACCCGACTCACCCTGCTCGCCCAGTATCTCTTGCAGGCGCTCGAGCGAAAGCATGAAGCCGCAGGCGGCTACCGACGAGAGGCCAAAGCTCTCGAGCACCGCGTCGTAGCGACCGCCCGAGGCGATAGCAGCCGTTATGCCCTCGGCATAACCCTTGAAGATGACGCCGGTGTAATAGTCGAAGGAGTTCATTATCGAGAAGTCAAAGTAGAGCCTGTCCTCGCCGGCAAGCCTGCTGAGCTGGGCCACAAGGGCTCGCAGCTCGGTGGTGCCACGAAGGTCGGGCTCGACGCCCGCCTCGTCAAGAAGGTCGTCGAGCTCGTCGATCACCTTCTCGCCACCGGCAAGGCGCGGCAGGCGCATGAGTGCATGCGCAGCCGTCTTGTCAACGTCTGAGGAGCTTACGTACTCGTCAAGCCCCACAAGGTCTGACTCGTGCACCAGCCGCAGCACATTTGCGCGGAACTCCTCGTCGTTGGGGGCGCAGGAGTCGAGCAGGGCCGTGAGCGGCGTGACGGAACCACACACAATGCGCCAGTCGGGAACGTCCAGCGCCGTTAGCGCCTCGGCAAGAAGGGCAATAACCTCGGACTCGCCGTCGACTCCGCTGCCTCCCACCAGCTCTACACCCAGCTGGGTAAACTGGCGCGGCTGGCCCGAGAGCCTAGACTCCTCGCGCACCACCGGCGAGCAGTAGCGCAGGCGCAAAGGCAGCGTGGCGTCGTCCATGCGTTCCGAGACCATGCGTGCGATGGCAAGCGTCAGGTCGGGGCGCATGACAAGCAGGCTACCGTCGCCGTCAAAGAGCTGGAAGGGTGACTCTGGCACGCGTCCGCCCCGCTCCAGCGAGGACTTGTCCTCTAAGAGGGGTGTCTCGACGGGGAGATACCCATGGGACGAGAAGCATTCGCGGACCTTGTCTGAGATTCGCTCGCGCGCCACCGCCTCGGTAGGCAGGATGTCGCGGAAGCCACTAGGTGTTCCCGTCTGCACGTCTATCCTTTCAACAGGTCCTGTTCTCATGCCTCCCACGGCACCTCGTGGTCGGTCCGAATACTTTAACATCTGAAAGTTAGCGGCAGGAAACGTACCGCGTACGTTTACGCGGACGAAACGCAGGACGAGCGGGTTCTTAACAGGAGGGGCCCCGGGCGAAGCCATCCCCCACGGGCCAGCCGGGCGGCAAACCTCGTGGCTCCGCTTCGGCTAAACGCTCCGCCCTTACGGCGAAGCCGCTGCGGAACTCGCGTTCTCCTTCGGGGCGCTGCCCCGAAGGAGGTTTTGCACGAGCCCTTCGGGCCGTAACATGCCACCGGCATGTTACGCTCGCAAAAGCGCCGCGCCGACGGACGGAGCAGCCTCAGAAGGAGCCCCGAGGTAAGCCGCCCGGCCGGCCCGCGTGGATCATTTACCCGCCCTCTTGGTAAACCTGCCGACGATGCCAGCTATGACAGAGACTTCGGGCGCGTGGAGGGCAAAGGCAAGGCCAAAGGTCACAAGAAGGGCGGGAACGCCACCCAGTATTACCGAGAGCAGGGCTTTGAGGGTTGGGGAGGCAATCGAGCTGAGGAGGGTGGGGGCAACGTGCAAAATGGCCATGCCGACGGCGGAGCCAGCCAGGCCAAACAGGGTGGCACGGAGGAAGGACGAGAGCACGCTGCTCATTCCCATGGGCCCCACGTAATGGCGCAGGGTCACAAACGAGACCACATCTACGGCAAGCATGTAGACGGTAGTGCTGAGGGCCACAATCCACAAGCCAAAACGCGTTGCGAGGGTCAGGCACATGATGGTCTGAATGATGGCGGCAACCACATGGGCAGTGGCATAGATGCCCATGTGGCGCACCGAGGAGCACACCTTTTGCAGGTAGGTGCAGATGCCATAGACCGGTAGCGACACCGAGAGCGCAGCGAGGTAGGTTGCCGTCATGGCAACCTCATCGGCAGAGAAGCGCCCTGCCGCCAACAGCTGGATCAGCGGCGTGGCAAAGACCACCAGGTACATAGCAAAGGGGACCATGAAGAAGACGATCTTGGCAGAGCCCGATGAGACGCCACGCTTGTACGAGTCCATGTCTCCTTGCGAGACGCTGTCAGAGAGCTCGGTGAACATGGCTGTGGTGATGGGCACCGCAAGAATGGAATAGGGCAGCGTGTACCACAGGCGTGCGTAGTAAGAGACCGAGGCGCCAACGGCCGTGACCGAAAGCGTGGAGCTTGTCATGACCGATGCCGTCTCAAAGGAGCAGAGCATCACCACCAGCGACGGGATGCCAATGGAGAGGGTGTCTTTGCGCGCCGGATCGTGCAGGTTGATGTAAGGCCTTAGCTTGATGCCGTGCTTGCGCAGGCTGGGCATCTGCATAAGAACCTGCACCGCCACGCCAAGCGGGTTGCCCAAGGCCAGAATGACCAGCGCCAGACGAGGGTTGGACTTGACCAGAAGCGCATAGGCAATAAATGACGCCGTGGTCACAAAGTTGTTGAAGATGGGCGCGGCACTGCTCCAAAAGTAATCTCGTTCGGCGTTGAGCACACCCGAGAAGATGGACGAGAGCGCGTAGAGCACCACTTCTATCGCAAAGAAGCGGAAGAAGTAGATGGCAAGGTTGCTGTCAAAGTCCTCCTTGGCGGTAAAGGACTGCGTCCACACCACCTCGCGGGCAAACACAAAGGCAAGTAGGGTAATGGCACCCATGAGCACCAAAACGATGGACACCAGATTTGAGGTGTAGGCACTTGCGCCCTTGGTGCCCTCGCGCTGCTTTACGGACAAATACACGGGCAGGAAGGCCGTAACCAACATGCCGCCAATGACTATCTCGTAGAGCGAGTTGGGCAGGTTGTTTGCCACCGAGTAGCAGCTTGCCGTGACCGTGACGCCCAAGGCATAGGCTTGCCCCCAGGTGCGCAGAAAACCCGTGAGGCGGCTCACGATAACAAGCGCGCTCATGAGAGCGGTGGAGCGGCCTACCTGCGCTTCGCGGGCCTCGTCAGAGGTGACTGGACTTGCCTGGGATGCCTCATCCGCACGGTCTGTTTCACGGGACATGGTATCTGTGCCTTCCTGGTAGTGCTCGTAAGCATCAACGTACCAAAGTATGCCACTCCGTGCCAAAAAACAGACACGGAGCTCATCCCCTATTTGGGACCGGTACGGACGCTCCGGAGCTCCTAGCGGTCCGTTTGAGGGGACAGCCCCCTATTTGGGGAACCGGTACATGCTATGAACAAGCCTCCGACCGCATGCTCACAGCTTCTCTGCGCGGGCGCGGTCGCGCCTGAGGACGGGCGCAAGGTAGCGGCCTGTGTAGCTCTGAGGTACTTGCGCCACCTCCTCGGGGGTGCCATATGCAACGATGGTGCCGCCGCTCTCTCCCCCTTCGGGACCAAGGTCGATGATGCGGTCGGCCATCTTGATGACGTCGAGGTTGTGCTCGATGACCAGCACGGTGTTGCCGGCGTCTACCAGACGGTCAAGTACCTCGACCAGCTGTCGCACGTCGTCAAAGTGCAGGCCCGTGGTAGGCTCGTCCAGAATGTAGAAGGTCTTGCCCGTTTGCTGGCGGTGCAGCTCTTTGGCCAGCTTCACGCGCTGTGCCTCGCCGCCCGAGAGCGTGGTGGCAGGCTGACCCAGGTGCACATAACCCAGGCCCACATCATGCAGCGTCTCGAGCTTACGCTTGATCTTGGGAATGTTGGCAAAGAAGGCAAGGGCCTCGGTCACCGTCATGTCAAGCACGTCGGCAATGGTCTTGCCATGGTAGGTGACCTCGAGCGTCTCGCGGTTGTAGCGCTTGCCGTGACACACCTCGCAGGGCACGTAGATGTCAGGCAAGAAGTTCATCTCAATCTTAATCTGGCCATCGCCCTTGCAGGCCTCGCAGCGACCACCCGGAACGTTGAACGAGAAGCGGCCGGGGCTATACCCACGCGCACGGCTCTCGGGCGTGCTGGCAAACAGAGCCCGCAGGTCGTCCCAAAGGCCAATGTAAGTGGCAGGGTTGGAACGCGGCGTGCGGCCAATGGGGCTCTGGTCGATATCGATGACCTTGTCTATCTGCTCGATGCCCTCGATCTTGCGATACGGACCCACCATGCGCTTGGAGCGATGCACCGCGTTGGTAAGTGCCGGCGCGATGGTATCGGTTACCAGCGAGCTCTTGCCCGAGCCTGACACGCCCGTCACCGCCGTAAAGGTGCCCAGCTCTATCTGGACGCTTACGTTTTTGAGGTTATTTGCACGGGCTCCAGAAATCTTGAGGTGTCCCTTCTTGGGATTGCGGCGCTCCTCGGGCAGCATGATCATGCGTTTTCCCGTGAGGTAGGCACCCGTCAGCGAGTCAGGATTACGCTCGATCTCTTTTGGCGTGCCTGCCGCCACAATCGCGCCGCCCATCTCGCCGGCGCCCGGGCCCATGTCTATTACGTAGTCGGCGGCACGGATGGTGTCCTCGTCGTGCTCGACCACAATCACGGTGTTGCCTTGGTCGCGCAGCCGACGCAGCGTGTCGATAAGGCGGTCGTTGTCACGCTGGTGCAGGCCAATTGAGGGCTCGTCCAAAATGTAGAGCACACCCATAAGGCCGGCGCCTATCTGGGTTGCCAGGCGAATGCGCTGTGCCTCGCCGCCCGACAAGGTTGCTGCAGCGCGCGAGAGGGTGAGGTAGTCAAGGCCCACGTTGACCATAAAGCGCAGGCGGGCCACAATCTCCTTCACAATGGCCGCGCCAATAAGGTGCTGACGCTCGGTCAGGCGCAGGTCCTCAAAGAACTCGAGGCACGCGCGGCACGATAGGTCACACACCTCTTGGATGTTCTTGTCGCCCACCGTCACGGCCAGATACTCGGGCTTAAGGCGCGCACCGCGACAGGTGGGGCAGGGCACCTCGCGGATGTACTTCTCCAGATGGGTGCGCATGCTGTCTGACGTGGTCTCTTGGTACTTGTCAAACAGGATGGAACGCACGCCGCCGTAGGTGGTAAACCAGTGGGTGTCGCGCCCGTCACGCGTACGGTAGTCAACACGGATCTTGGTGTTGCCAAGGCCTCCGAGCAGGGCGTCCTGTGCCTCTTTGGGCAAGTCATGCCAAGGGGTCTGGTCCGAGACACCCAGATGCTTGCACACCGCCGCAAAAATCTGCGGGTAGTAGTTTGAGCGATCGAACATGCTGCCAAAGACGCCCTCGGAAACCGACAGCGAGGAATCCTCGATGATGGCGCCCTCGTCAACGATGCGCCGCGTGCCAATGCCGTCGCAGTCGGGACAAGCGCCATAGGGGGCATTGAACGAAAAGTCGCGCGGTTGGAGGTCGTCGATGGAGTGACCGTGCTCGGGGCAGGCCAACGCCAAGGAGTACTGCAGCATCTCGGCGGGTTGCTCCTGGGGATCCTTGCGGCCTTCCAGCAGGTAGAAGGCCACACGACCAGAGGCAAGGCGCGTAGCTGTCTCAACCGCCTCGGCAATGCGACCCAGCGAGTTCTCGCGCACGATCACGCGGTCAACCACAACCTCGATGGTGTGCTTGAACTTCTTGTCAAGCTTTATCTCGCCCTCGCCCAGGTCGTGCACCTCGCCATCCACGCGCACGCGGCTAAAGCCCTCGTGAGAGAGGTCTTCAAAGAGCTTGGTGAACTCTCCCTTGCGGCCAAGCACCACAGGGGCCAGTACCAGCGCGCGGCGCCCCTGCGCATAGGCAAGCACTTTGTCGGCCACCTGATCGGTGGTTTGGCGCTCGATGACGCGCCCGCACTCGGGACAGTGCGGCGTGCCAATGCGTGCGTAGAGCAGACGCAGGTAGTCGTATATCTCGGTGACGGTACCCACCGTTGAGCGCGGGTTTCTGCTCGTGGTCTTTTGGTCGATGGAGACTGCCGGAGAGAGGCCGTCAATCGAATCAAGGTCTGGCTTGTCCATCTGGCCCAAGAACATGCGGGCGTAGCTTGAAAGGCTCTCGACATAGCGACGCTGGCCCTCGGCATAGATGGTGTCAAAGGCAAGGCTCGACTTGCCCGAACCCGAGAGTCCCGTGATGACCACCAGCTTGTCGCGCGGAATCTTGACGTCGATGTCACGCAGGTTGTGCTCGCGCGCGCCGCGAATGACGATGGAATCTGATGCCATGGGCACTCCCCTCCCGCTGTTTTCACGCCCCGGCCAGAGGGATGACCCTCGGGACTCCGCTTCGGCTAAGCGCTCCGCCCTTACGGCACGGCAGCTGCGGACTTTTGTTAGAACCCTTCGGGTCTTGACATGCCACTGGCATGTCAAGCAAACAGTCTCGCTCCCGCCGCGCCGACGGGCGGAGCAGCCTCAGAAGGAG
>JAFWLX010000301.1 GCA_017510875.1 Atopobiaceae bacterium
CCCGGCCTTGACGGGCGCAAGATGAGCAAGAGCTACGGCAATGCCATCTCCATCAGCATGACCGAGCAGGAGACGGCCAAGCTTATCAAGAAGTCGCGTACGGACTCCGAGCGCTTCATCACTTTTGATCCCGAGAACCGTCCTGGTGTGTCGGCGCTTCTTACCACGGCAGGCATCTGCCTTGACCGCGACCCCGTAGAACTTGCGGCCGAGATTGGCAACGGTGGGTCTGGACAGCTCAAGAAGATGGTTACCGAGGCGGTCAATGGCTACTTTGCTCCCATTCGCGAGCGTCGCCACCAGTATGAGAATGACCTGGACTACGTCAAGGACGTCTTGCATGATGGCAATCGTCGAGCCAACGTCATTGCCGAGCGCACCCTCGACGAGGTCCGTGAGGCCATGGGTATGGTGTACTAGCCTAGGTGGCAACGATTTACTGACAAAGGGGTGGCCTCCAGATGTCACAGGGACGCGAGGGCCGTCTGCCTTCTCGTTGTGACATGGGGGCTGCCCCTTCTGCTCTACTTTCTGTTGAGCTTGGCTCGGCTCTTGCGCCATGTGGGGTAAAACTGGTCCATGAGCGTATGGAAGCGTGCGTTGTGGCTAGGCTCATGCAGATGGCATAGTTCGTGTATGAGCACGTACTCAACACAGTCCGCATCATAATGCACAAGATGCGTGCTCAGCGTTATTGCCCCTGTGGCAGTGTTGCAGCTTCCCCAGCGGCTGCTCATTGAGCGAATGCGCAGCTGCGAGCACTCCTTGCCCACTACCTGTTGGCAGCGGGGGAGTAGCTCTTCTGCCGCCTTCCTCAACTCTTCGCGCAGCCACCGATCGAGCGCCTTGGATCGGGCACTGGTCGCTTGCTCGTCATCTCCAAGCAGTTTGGTTGGGCACCTTACGATAAGCTGGTTGTCGCTCGCCTCAAACTGGCAGCGAGCCGAGCGCACGTCAGCCATCAGGTGGCATGTCAGCTTCTCTCCCCACAGCGTGACGAAGGCGCCTTCCTTGCAAACCGAGTTATGCATTGCCTGCTGTTGCAGACACCGCTCTTGCGCCCGCTCGATCCACTCCCTGCGCGAGCGCACAAACGTCTCGATGGCGCGTATCGGCGTGCGTGCCGGGGCGCTTACGGCAACCGTTGCGTCGGGGCGTATGCGAAGGTTTATGCGGCGCACACGCTTGCGGCTCAACTCTACGGGGAGTTCATCCACGGTGATGATGCTCGTAGGAGTATTGGTTTTTGTCTGTCGCCTTATCACGTGCGTCTCCCTCTTGAAGAAACAATCTTGTCCATTGTCGTTGCTTTTCACCGCCCTGGCCTGCCCGTGAAAAGCAGCCCATCATCGCCAGTAATGACTCGTACGGCCAAAAGCCTCTTACCTGCGACGCTGTAATGCGCTAAACTGGGGTCCAAACTAGCGATTGGAGCTGTCTATGGCAAGCACATACGGTGAGGATGCGAGCAAGAGCGCACTGCGGAGTGCTTACCAAGCTGCAGAGGCAAAGCTGGCTCCGGCGCATGCCGAGCGTGTGGACCGTGAAGCACGCATGCATTTTACCGCTATGGCTGCCTATCGCAAGGCGCCGCTCATTCTGGCATACATAACGTATCGCAACGAGATGGACACCACCGAGGTTATCCGCAAGGCCTGGAAAGACGGAAAGCGGGTTGCCGTTCCCGTTTGCAACAAAGGCAAGCTCGATTTTTACGAGATCAACAGCCTTGAGGGCCTGCGCATTGGGGCACGTGGCGTGCTCGAGCCTGACCCTTCACAGTGCAAGATGGTTGACGACAAAGAGCTTGAGGGCTCTATATGTCTGGTACCGGGTCTTGTGTTTGATGCGCAAGGATATCGCATTGGTTATGGCGCGGGCTACTATGACAACTTCTTGGCTACCTATCCCGGTCTCAAAGTTGGCCTTGTACGCACCTTGCGCATAAGCAGCAACCCGCTCCCGCATGACGATCACGACGTGCCCATGGACGTGCTGGTAAGCGATGGCTCCATATGGCAGTGCTCACGTGGCGAGGTAGTGCCACGCGAGGCATAGCAATTTCCATACGTATCAGCTGAAGCCATAGTCCGTGGCGCCACGCTGGGGTGCCACGGACTTGTCGATTGTCCAGGTTTACTCTACTTGCGCCAGATAATCGGCCAGATCAAAGATGGCCTTGCGATAGCCCTCTATTCCCATGCCCGTGATGGTCTTGATGCACGCCTGACGCA
This sequence comes from Atopobiaceae bacterium, assembly GCA_017510875.1. Taxonomy (GTDB): domain Bacteria; phylum Actinomycetota; class Coriobacteriia; order Coriobacteriales; family Atopobiaceae; genus UBA1367. The sequence goes on from JAFWLX010000301.1 coordinate 2,235, forward strand.
CGTAAGAAACCTGTCTAAACTCCTCGCGGTCGTCCACCTTTGATATGTGAACCTCAACTGTGGGAATCTGTACAGCCTTAAGAGCGTCGAGCAAGGCAACGGAGGTGTGCGTGTAGGCGCCCGGATTTATCACGATGGCATCAACAAGCCCGTAAGCATCCTGAATGCGGTCCACCAGGTCTCCCTCGTGATTGGACTGATAGCAGTCGCAGCTGGCAAATCCCGCTTCTAGGGCGCTCTCGTGGCACAGGCTTAAGAGGGCCGTGTAGTCTGACTTTCCGTACAGCTCTGGCTCGCGAATTCCAAGCATGTTGAGGTTTGGGCCATTGATCACCAGCAGGACTGGGCCTTCGTGGGCCGTCACTCCATCGTTGTCATCGGCAGGATTGGAAGAGGGGATATCGTCAAGCATCTCGAGCAGGGCGGTGGTGTCGTCGTCGGTCACTCCGGATGCCTCTGGGGTGGTGCCGGCTACGCTCACCTGCACGCGGGGCTTGCCAGGTATCTCGGGGGTGATGGTCACCTGGAAGTTTCCGTGCGGGCGCGTGCCCTGCGCTTTTCCATGGATGTTGAGGTCCGAGAACAGGCCGGTCAGGCGCTCGAACGAGTGGTAGACTCCTCGCACCAGATTAGGGCCAAACACGATCTCGATGCCGTTTGGACCGCGATCTGCAATGCCAAGAACGCCGTTAATGGAATGAAGGGCGTTGCGGTCTACTCGCGTGGGATTGTAGACGGACACGCGCAAGCGTGTGGCGCACAGAGAGTTGCCCGCAACATTGGTAAAGCCTCCAACGCATTCGAGCACTGCCGCTGCTATGTCATCGTTGGACATATGAGCCCTCCTTGAAGGCAAGACGCTGCTTACGAGACCTTGGTTGCCATGTGACCAAGGCACGATTGCCGTTTAGATTAAGCCATGCCAACAGGAAAACATGTGCGTTTTGCAAAGATAGCGGCAGAAGGTTGCCAATTATGGCACGAGTGCAAGTTTGATGATAGGAAAGCCTCTGGAACTGCACTCTTGTGCAAGAGTTCCTGCATGGGGGCAGCTAGGCCATCCCTAATCGCGCCTTAAGGAGCAGGGCATCGCCTGCGGCACTTCCCGTACACGAGATGGCAGTGTCAGCCCAGCTGCGATACAGGTCCATGCGCTCCTCAGCCAGCTTGAGCACCCCTTTGGTCTGCGAGAGCGGCCTACCGTTGCACGAGAGCTCGTGTAAGGGCCTGTCGATGAAGGCGATGACACCGTTTTGATGAAGGAGGTTGTAGTTGTGCGCGCGGGTAACGATGCCTCCGCCACAGGCAATGACCAGTCCGGACCGTGAGCCGTAGTGTGCAGCAACCTTGCTCTCGCGCTCCCTGAACGCGTCTTCGCCATACGTGCTGATGAAGCATGCACAGCTCATGTCGTTGTCCATGGCAAACGCATCGTCTAGGTCGATGAACGGCCTGCCCAGCATGCGTGCCAGCGCACGTCCCGTGGTGGTCTTTCCCGCACCGGGCATGCCAATGAGCACAATGTTACGTTGTGACAGGCGAAGGTCGGACTCGACCTGGTCTACGAGCGACTCGTCAAGCTCCTTTCCCTGAAAGAGCTGGCTGGCATAGAAGGCCTGCGAGACCAGCATGGCCAGCCCGCTCTCGCTTGCGATGCCTAGACGCTCTGCCGCGATGCAGAGGCTCGTGCGCTCGGGGTTATACACCACATCGATGACTCCCTGCAGATTGTGCAGCGAAGCAAGCGTCTCATCTGGCAGGGGGCTCTGAGGGCAGTTGGGATACATGCCCACGGGCGTGGTGTTCACAATCAAACGGGCTGTTGGGTGGCGCTCTACCAGGTTCTCGTAGTTGGTTGTCCCTGTGCGCGAGACAATGTGCACGTGGCAGTCTGCTGCGTCCTCGATAGCTGCCCTCACCGCCTGACAGGCGCCTCCCGAGCCAAGAATAAGGACTTCGGCATCGTTAAGGGCATCCCGTGCGTCCTGCGCAAGGGCTCTTTTGCAAAAGCGTTCGAGCAGCCAGGCAAAGCCCAACACGTCAGTGTTCTCGGCAAAGATGGTGCCATCTTTTTGGCGTACCAGCGTGTTGGCAACACCAAGGCGCTCTACACGGCTGCTAAAGGTGTGCGCGCACTGCGCAGCCAGGCGTTTGTAGGGAATGGTGACGTTGATGCCTTGCCACGGGCCTTGGCGAATGAAATCCTCGGCTTGGTCTGGCTCGCGCTCAAAGAGGACATAGGGTGTCGACCCAAAGCGGGCATGAATCTGTGGTGACCAGCTGTGTCCAAGCTTTTGGCCCAACAGACCAAAAGAGTCTTGCGTGTACGTCTCCATCACAGCACCTCGGAGTAGCTTCCCAGATAGCGGCACTCATCGCACACGTCCTCGATGGAGTCCATGAGCCTGGCAAATTTGGGCGCGGCTACGGGGCAGTCGATGTCTAGATAGAACATGGACTCAAAGTCGCGGCCAGGGATGGGTCGCACCTCGAGCTTGATGAGGTTTATGTCAAGGGCAAAGAAGCGGGCAAGCACCTTGAAGAGCGATCCTGGCTCGTTTTTGGTGATGACGAGCAAAGAGGTGCGGTCGGCTCCAGGATAGATGACAAGGTCCTTGCTGATGCAGGCAAAACGCGTGTAGTTGTTGGACTTGTCCTGCACCGCCTGGTCGATGATGTCAAGGCCGTAGAGTGGCGCGCAGTCGCGCGAGGCAATGGCGGCAACGTCGGTGCGCTGTGAGCGGGCAACCATGGCCGCCGCCGTGGCTGTGTTCTCGCAAACGTGCACCTGGCAGTTGGGGATGCTGGCAATGTAGGCCGCACATTGCTTGATTGCCTGCTCGTGGCTGTAGATGACGCGTACGTCTTCCTTGCGTACCCCGGCAGGAGCAAGCAGGTTGTGGTCAATCTTGAGCCGACACGAGCGCGCGATATAAAAGCTATGGCGCATCATAAGGTCATAGACGCTGGTAACCGAGCCTGCGGTTGAGTTCTCAAGCGGCACAATGCCAAACTGGCACTGCTCCTTCTCCACGGCGTCAAAGACCTCATCAAAGCTGCTAAAGAACGAGATCTGTGCACTGTGGAAGAGCCTGTCGGCAGCAATCTGCTGATAGGCACCCTCAACACCCTGGCAGGCAACGTGGGCCACCTCGGGAAAGTACGGAGGCTGGCAGGCAAGTGCGTCTTGGATGGCCAGAGAGTTGCGCGACCTACGGGACAGACGCTTGCTCTGCGCGTCGCGCGCCGCCTCCATGAGCACTGTTTCGAGGATCGCGGCATAGCCTGCAAGCTCGGGCTCTACGCGTTCGATGGCGCGCTGGATGTTGGCTCGCTCTCGCGTGCGGTCGTAGATTGGTTTGCCCGTGGCAGCCTTGTACTCGGCAACATAGGGCATAAGATCCATGCGCTGTTGGACGAGCTCGAGTATCTGTTGGTCGATGCTGTCAATCTGGGTGCGAATCTCCGATAGGTCTCTCATGGGCGCTCGTCTCTGCTTGTTGCGGCGTTTGTTGCGGCAATACTAAAGACTTTGAGGGGGAAATGCAAGCCAGCTGTCAAGCAGCGCAAGTGCCATGACGGCCTCGGCAACGGGCACCGCCCTGGGGGCAATGCAAGGATCGTGACGCCCCTTTACAGAAAGCTTGCTGGGCACCATGGTGGCAAGGTCCACCGAATCCTGCTCGTACGAGATGGAGGGTGTGGGCTTGATGGCCATTCTAAAGAGAATGGGAGCGCCCGTTGTAATGCCGCCCAGGTTGCCCCCTGCGTTGTTCTTGAGGGCAACCACGTGCCCGTCGACGCTTCCAAAGGGGTCGTTGTTCTCGTGGCCGCGCATGGTGGCAACTGCGCTTCCCGCACCAAACTCAAGCGCCTTGACTGCAGGGACACCAAAGGCAATACGGGCTATGGAGCTCTCGATGCCGTCAAACATGGGCTCGCCTATCCCGGCGGGCATGCCGCAGGCCACGCACTCGATTGCACCGCCAATAGAGTCATCTTGGAGCCGTGCCTCGTTGATGGCGGCAATCATGCTGTCGGCTGCGGTACGGCTGATGGTGGGGAAGCTCCGCCCATCGGCCAGTGCATCTAGCTGCGCAGACAGGTGTGCAGACGCCTCTGCGTCTGTGCGCAGCGCGTCAAAGGGCTCGTCGTGCACAGATCCCACCTGAGCTAGGTGTGCGCCAATGCGCACCCCTCTTTGCGCAAGCAGCTGCAAGGCAACGCCTCCTGCGGCGCAGAGCGGCGCGGTGAGCCTTCCGGAAAAGTGCCCGCCTCCTGGCACGTCCTGATGGCCCTGCCACTTTGCCTGTGCGGTATAGTCGGCATGTCCGGGGCGTGGTACGCGCAGCATGCGGTCGTAGTCCTTAGAGCGTGTGTTGGTGTTCTCGATCACCATGGCCAACGGGGCCCCACAGGTCTCGCCCGCCTGGTTGAGTCCAGAGAGAACGCGCGGGGCATCCGCCTCTTTGCGCGGTGTGGACCAGCTGTTGTGCCCCGGCGCTCGGCGAGCCATGAACGAACGGAGCATATCCATGTCTGGTACAAAGCCAGCCGGAAGCCCCTCTACCACACACCCGATGGCGGGGGAGTGCGACTGTCCAAAGATGGTCACGCGCAGCGCCGTTCCAAACGTAGATGCCATGGGATTACTCCTTGTGAGGGTAGGCAATGCCGCCGAGGGCCCTAAAGTCGTCAAAGAAGCCTGAGTAGGACTTCGAGACGCATTGCGCGCCACAGATGGTGGTGGGCTCTGTTGCATAGGCCGCACAAACAGCGGCCATCATGGCAATGCGGTGGTCGTTGCAAGCGTCCACAACGCCGCCACTCAGGTGGTCTACGCCCTCGATGAGTAGGTCGTCGCCCTCGATACATGCCTTTCCACCCATGTTGGTTATGGCCTGTGACACGCTTTGCAGACGGTCCGACTCTTTAAGGCGCAGGCGTGCGGCGTTGCTCAGTCTGGTGGTGCCCGGTGCCGTGGCGGCTACGGCCGCCAGAGGTGGCACTAGATCGGGTATGCCCGAGACATCCAGGTTGTGTGCGTGGGGCGTCTCGCGAGAAACGGCTGCAATGCCGGCACTGCGGCCCACGCGTGCACCCATGAGCGACAGGGCTGCCATGATGGCCCTATCGCCCTGATTGCTCTGAAGGTTGAGCCCGGTGACGCAAAGTGGCGTGTGGTCAAACGACCCTGCCGCAAGCCAGAAGGCGGCGTTTGACCAATCCCCCTCGACGACGCATGCGCCTGGCGAGACAAGCTGCTCGCTGGCACCAACGCGATAGATGCGGCACGGAGAATCGTTTACGATCGCTCGTTGCTCTATGACCGTTACGCCAAAGCTTGCCAGGGCATCTATGGTGAGGCCAATGTAGCTGCGCGATTCCACGGGCTCGCGAACCACAACCGTGGTGTCGCCGTCCATAAGGGGAGCCGCCATCAGAAGGCCGCTCACAAACTGGGACGAGATGCTTCCGGGAAGAAAGAAAGTCCCTGGCTTAAGCTGCCCTGTTACCTCAAGAGGAAACGAGCCAAGGTCCACAAGCGTGACCCCGTGCTCCTCAAGCTGCTCGGCAAGAGGGGAGAGCGGACGCTTGGCTAGGCGTCCCTGGCCCACAAAGGTCGCTCCCCGTCCTAGTGCACAGGCAACAGGCAGCAGAAAGCGTAGCGTTGAGCCCGACTCGCCCACATCAAGCAGCGCGCCCTTTCGCACGCCACCACGAGTTACGGGAACCATGCGCAGACCGTCTTTGGTACGCATGGCGGGCGCGCCCAGCGCCTGAAGGCATCGTAGCGTGGCCACGATGTCCGCAGAGAAGTCCGCGCAGTTAAGGTCGGTGATGCCAGAACACAGAGCGGAGAGTGTAAGCAGCCTATGTGCCATAGACTTTGAGGGCATGGCTGCCACCGAACCCGCAAGCGGATGAGGGCTTACGATCATGTCCATGGCCTAGGACTCCTCCGTACCAGAAAGGCTGCTCTCGATGAGCGAGCGCAGCTCGTCGAGTGTGACGGTGCGTAGTTCAACGGCGCCGATGTCTGTGGGAACCACGATGTTCATCGTTTGCCCATGGCGCTTCTTGTCGTGTGTCGCCTGGCTGTAGAGAGTGTTGGGATCAAGGCTGGTTGTGGTGGGTAACCCCTGCGCCTTAGTGCAGCTCTCGATACGTGCGGCAAGACCGCTCTTCGCCCATCCCTTGTGTTCGGCGGCGCGTGCCATGCAGCACAGGCCCGCTGCCACGCAGTGACCGTGTCCCTGCAGATAGCCGTCGCCCGCCTCTATGGCGTGTCCTATGGTGTGTCCCAAGTTAAGCGTCTGGCGGGCGCCGCGCTCTTGCTCGTCAGCGTTGACCACATCGCGTTTGATGGCAACGTTTTGCGAAACGACCTGCACAAGGTAAGCGGGGTCGGCGTCCTGCGCAAGGGGCCTCTGGCGCAGCGTCTCAAAGAGCTGGGGGCTGGCAAGCACGGCATGCTTGACCACCTCGCCCATACCGTCTGCAAACACCTCTGGCGTAAGCGTCGAGAGGCAGGTGACGTCGGCGAGCACCAACGACGGCTGCAAGAAGGCTCCTACGAGGTTCTTGCCACAGGCGAGGTCGATGGCGGTCTTGCCACCCACCGACGAGTCAACCATGGCAAGCAGTGTGGTGGGAACCTGCACCACGCGAATGCCGCGCATGTAGGTGGCGGCGGCAAAGCCCGCCATATCGCCCACAACGCCGCCGCCCAGCGCTACCACCACGCTGTCGCGGCTAAGCTGGGCCTCTGCCATGGCGGCAAGGATAGAGGCGTAGGTCTCTATGGTCTTGTGCGTCTCTCCTGCCGCAACAACGGTTGATGCCGTCTTGAGGTTTGCCTGTTGCAATGAGGACAGCACGCGCTCTAGGTACAGGGGTGCTACGTTGCTGTCACTTACCACAAAGACGGCGTCACACGGGCATGCCTCTGCCAGACGCTGTCCCAACGTGTCAAGGATGCCTGAACCCACAACCACCTGGTATGAGCGCGAGGTGGTGTCCACGGGGACTACGGTTTCGCTCATGAGCGCTCGGCCTCCCGCTTGAGGCGGTCGCCTTCGGCCAGAAGATCGTGGAGACGCGCGGCATCGTGTGCATCGATGGCCTCCTTGTATTGC
>JAFWLX010000302.1 GCA_017510875.1 Atopobiaceae bacterium
AGCTGGCGTTCGGATTCGCTCGTTTTGCGCTGAAAGACCTCGCCTGGTTCCACTGGGCTACACTGAGCATATGGGATTCAAGACGTACACATGCCCGATTGCGAAGAAGTGCGGCGGCTGCGAATGGCTCGCCGTGCCCTACCCCATACAGCTCCGACGCAAGCAGGAGTTTGTTGAGGAGCTGTTTGCGGCGGTGGCCAAGGAGGACGGCGCCTCTCTTGAGGACGTGCGCGGCATGGACGACCCGCGGGCCTTTCGGTTCAAGGCGGCGACGCCCTTTGCGCCTGGCAAGGGCGGACGCATCAGGAGCGGCTTTTACGCGGCGGGTTCGCACCGCATTGTGCGCTGCGACCAGTGCCTCGTTGAGGACCCTCGCGCTCGCGACATCCTCAACTCCGTGGCACACATTGCCTCTGACCTGCGCATTCCTGCGTACGAGGAGGACCGTGGCACCGGATGCCTGCGCCACGCGGTGCTGCGCTGCGGGTACGCGACCGATGACCTGCTGCTGACGCTGGTCACCAACGGCCCTAGCCTGCCTGCCGACAAGCGCCTGGTAAAGGCGCTGCAGGAGGCGCACCCGGAGCTCACCTCCATCGTGCAGAACATCAACGAGCGCCGAACCAATGCCATCTTGGGGCGCGAATGCAAGACGCTCTTTGGCCCCGGCATCATGCATGACAAGCTGTTGGGCTGCACCTTTGAGATTGGCCCCACCAGCTTCTACCAGACCAACCCCGCGCAGACCGAGGTGCTCTAACAGCTGGCGCTTGAGGGTGCTGCCCTGCAGCCGGGCATGCGCGTGCTCGACGCCTACTGCGGAACGGGCACCATCGGCATCTGCGCGGCAGCCGGATCAAACGAAGTGCAGGTCACAGGGGTAGAGCAGGTGCGCGGAGCAGTCTCGTGCGCAAAGCGTAATGCGGCGGCCAATGGGGTCTCGGATCGATGCGAGTTCATCCGCGCAGACGCCACGCAGTACTTGGTGAAGGCCGCAAAGGCTGGCGAGCACTTCGACGTCATCATCATGGACCCGCCCCGCGCAGGCTCGACGCCCGAGTTTCTCTCCGCCGTGGCAAACATCACACCAGAGCGCGTGGTGTACGTGTCATGCAACGCCGTAACACAGGCACGCGACCTTGAGGTGCTGCGCACCCAAGGCTACCGCATGGAGCGCCTCACGCCAGTGGACATGTTCCCGCATACCAAGCACGTCGAGACAGTGGCTCTTCTGGAAAGAACGCGTTAGACGAGCCGGCTTGACGGGACACTAGGATAATCAGGATTGGAAGACGAAAAGTGACGCAGCAACAGGTCGCATTGTTAGAGCTAGTGCTTGTATCTGGACTGGGGGCCATCCTGTTCATTGCCGGCATGGTCATCAGTATCTTCACCGACAGGAGAAACAAAAGCTGCACCTCAGAGACCGTTGGAGAGGTTGTTGGTCACTCATTTAGGGGCGGCGGGCGAATGGCGCCCGTCGCAGAGTTTGAGGTCGGCGGAAAACCATACACTTGCCAGAAGAGGTTCAATGGCGTCATAACGGTACGCGCAACGAACCTCGACGAGCCCAAAGCGTGGGAGGACGAACGGGGCTATCTGCACGTCAAGACTGGCGTCCTTGCGAACATGCGGCAGGTCGCACGGGAGCTCTGGCCAATAGGTTCGAAGATGGCCGTCCATTATGACCCTCGCAATCCCGAGGTCAATTACGCTGACAAGCCAGTGAGCAATGCGGCCTTGAGCATTGTTTTTCTCTGCGCGGGCGCTGGCATGGTCGCTCTCGGGATGCTTGTTTACTACCTGATGCTGCACGCGTAGCGAGACCCCAGAATAAACAGGAAAGAGAAGTGACATGAAGAAGCTGTTTACTGCAATCAGATCATCCGACCTTGAAATGGTTAGACAGCTCATTGAGAAGAAACCCGCACTAGCAAATTGTGTGGCAAAGCAGCCGCCCAAAAAGGATGACGGACAGTCGCCTTTGCAGGTTGCGCTGAAGACGGGCAATATCGCTATCGCCAACTATCTGCTGGATATGGGTGCGGACGTGAACTTTATCGAGGATGAGTCCTGCTGCAACGCCTGGAGAACACCGGTACTTCATGATGCAATCAACTGTGCCGTGATGTGCTGCAGGTGGAACACGAATGATACGCACATGGGCTTCCGGGTTTTCTCAACAAAAGAAAGAGCTGTTGAAGCTCTCGCCGTCCTGAAGAGGATGCTTGCTATGGGAGCGGATGTGAATGCGCTTGATTCATACGGCAATTCAGGACTAAACCGTTTTGCACTTCAAGCCAAACAGATACTGCCGTCATACAATTATGCGGAGCATCGTGAGGGGACCGATCGTGTCTTTACTGATGAGCTGCACGAAGACCTCAGGGCCGTTCTGCAGGCACTAAAAGACTCTGGAGCAGACGCCACGTACAAAGCTCCGAACCTTGGCTATTCCGTCAGACAATTCTGCAGCGAAGGATCCATTTCGGTCTTGTTTGATGAGGTGTTTGGGCGAGACGTTGCGTAAGAACGGCCTTGAACGGCTACGCGCTGCATCTGACGTGTTTTGCCAAAGCATCTTACGGGTGCTCATGGAGCCGCCCGTAAAAGGCCCATCGCCCTTTGGACGCCGTTTTTGCAAAACGACCTGCGGTTTCTGCAAGAATGGCATCCAAAGGGCGATTAGCATTTTACTTGGCGCGAACTACGCTCCTACTGACCCCACTTCTCGTCCCAGATGGCGCGGATCTTGGCAAAGTTGGCGGAGCGAAGCAGGCGAATGGCCAACACTAGCTCGGTGCCCGAGAAGATAATCTGCGGAATGAGGTTTATCCAGGTAATTGCTTCGAGCATGGCTCCGCTCTCGGTGATGTTGGCAAACAGCAGGTTGATGATGTCGTGCAGCGCATGTGCAATCATGACGGGAATAATAGTTCCTGCGTTCAGGTACACCGCCGCAAAGAAGCCTCCCGAGATAGAGGCCGTGAGACACTGCTGCAGAACGCGGCCGAAGTTGCCACCGGCAGCCAGGTTAGAGATGTGCGTGAAGCCAAAGAAGACTGCCGTGAACACCACCGCGAAGATCATGTCCCCGTAGTCGCGCTTGACCCTCATGAAGTTGGGGAGCACCAGCGCCCTAAAGACCA